>JAMOAC010000499.1 GCA_023621975.1 Bacillota bacterium
CGACAGGATAGTGGATTACATCGGCAGCTTTGTGGACATCAATGCATTTAACATATTCGGAAATTATAAAACGATTGACAGGGCCTTTGAAGCCTCGGCTGCAGAGGGAATGAACCTTAACGTCATGGCAGTTAATGGACATATACTTGTAAAAAAGCACCATGATAACAAAATTATTATACGTTCACGAGTAAAAAGCCCTAATGACAATGCGGATGAAATTATCTCATTCACAAACGATAACGGTACGGCTTCAGTCATAATTAACAAAACCGGCAACATCAGCGTCTCTCATGAGATATATCTGCCTGTTGTAAAGTTCAATAACATCCACCTCGAAACTTCAAACGGTAAAATACTTGTAGAAGACTCAATTTCCGAGTATCTTGAATGTATGACAAAAAACGCCCCCATAGAAGTCACGGGAGCAAACAGCGGCAGAATGGTTATCAACGCCAGAAATTCCAGGATCCAAACCAGCTATATAATTTCAAGGAATATTCAAATAGATGCAACAAGCTCTGTAATTGATATGAAAAATGTTAAGGCAGTGGATATTTCCGCCGTAACGATGAACGGCAGGATTCTTGTAGAAAATCTGCAAAATCACCGGGATTCCCAGGAAATAAACCTTATTCTTAAGGCAAGCAACGGCGGAATAAAAGTCAATATGAACGACATGGACAACAAAGGTTACAAGATAAAGGCCCTTGCGACAAACGGAGACGTAAACCTTCTCATCCCCGAATTAATTTACTATAACGTCAACAGGCAGAGTGCAGGAGGAAATTTGGTGGAAGCCGAAAGCAACGGCTATATCAATTACGCTAAGAAAGTTAATATAAATGCGGAAGCAGTCAACGGATACATTGAAGTGGTAAAGTAAGTGGTGAAACGAGTGGTAAAGTAAGCAGCAAACTGAGCAGTAAAGCAAAGTGATAAGATAATGCGATAAAGTAATGTAACAAAAAAAAGCGGCAAAGTTAATGAATAAAGTGAACTGGTAATGTGAATTAGTATAATGAATCAGCAAAGAAGACTGATAAAATGAAATGGCACAGGACAAATAGGTGCAGTAAAGCAGTAACAGCAGCTCTTAAGCTTTTAAATATATCCCTTTTACAAATAGCATACATATGGTATAATACTTTGTTGTGCTTTTACAAAGATAATAAATTTAAGTTTAATTGATATGAGGTGCAGAATGTTTGATAAGCTTGAAGTTGCTGAAAAAAGGTACGAAGAAATAAATCACAAGTTAAGCGATCCTGCTGTTATTGCTGATCAGAATGAATACAGAAACCTGATGAAAGAGCATTCTGAACTTGAAGAAATAGTGTTCAAATATCGCGAATATAAAAAAGTTAACAAGGATATTGCAGAAGCAAAAGAACTTCTTAATGATAAACTGGAAAAAGACTTTCGTGAAATGGTTGAAGATGAACTGAAAGAATTGAAAGCAAAGCTTGAAGAGATAAAAAAGGAGCTAAAAATACTGTTGCTTCCAAAGGACCCCAACGACAACAGAAGTGTTATCGTGGAAATACGCAGCGGGGCCGGAGGCGAAGAAGCCGCCTTGTTTGCAGCAGATTTATTCAGAATGTATTCCATGTATGCTGAAAAAAGAGGATGGAAAATAGAGATACTGGATTCAAATGAAACTGAAATAGGCGGCTTTAAGGAAATTATTTTTTCTGTTAATGCCAAGGGAGCTTACAGCAGGCTTAAGTTTGAAAGCGGAGTTCACAGGGTTCAAAGAGTTCCGACCACCGAATCGGGCGGCAGGATTCATACGTCTACCGTGACAGTTGCCGTATTGCCTGAAGTAGAAGAAGTCGAAGTTGAGATAAATCCAAACGACCTTGAAATTGATACATTCCGTGCATCAGGCGCCGGAGGGCAGCACGTAAACAAAACCGATTCGGCTATAAGAATTACTCACAAGCCAACAGGTATAGTTGTTACCTGTCAGGACGAAAGGTCGCAGCACAAGAACAGAGAAAAGGCCATGAAGATCCTCAGGGCAAGACTTTATGAGCTTGCCCGCGAGCAGCAGAATTCAGAAGTGGCAGAAGCAAGAAAAAGCCAGGTCGGAACCGGTGACAGAAGTGAAAGGATCAGGACGTACAACTTTCCTCAGGGACGCGTTACGGATCACAGGATAGGCCTTACGCTATACAAGCTGGATGAAATACTAAACGGCGATTTGGATGAAATTATTGAATCCCTCATTACGGCTGACCAGACTGAAAAGCTCGGAAGCGGCATGGTTGACAATGGAGAATAGCCAATTATAAAACTGGCATTAAAATAATTCTGTACGATCCGACAAGCAGATGATCATGCATGGTAGAGATAAAAAAGTGCATATTGATTAAACTGTAAACATTAATATTAACTCACCTCGTTGAATACAATTGTAAAGACGGACATACGAGGTGATGATAATTTGAAACACTTAATCAATGCAACTATAATAGGCCTCATCTCCGGTATGGTGGGTACCGGTATTGGTGGATTGACGGCCTTTTTTGTTAAAAAAATAAACAACCGCCTATTAAGCTTTATTTTGGAATTTTCTTCAGGCCTTATGACTGCAGTAGTTTGCTTCGAGCTTCTCCCTGAAGCTTTTTCTTTGGGTGGAAAGTTTCCAGTATTTGCAGGGATTACAGCAGGCATAGCGGTTATAATAGCTATTGAAAGTTTACTGAAAAATTCATTTTTTATGAAGAAAAGCTATGGAAATAAAAGCCTTTTGAGAGTAGGGATTCTGACATCGGTAGGAATAGCCCTCCACAACTTTCCCGAGGGCTTTGCAGTCGGTTCCGGCTTCGAAGCCTCCCTTAAGCTGGGGCTGACCATTACATTAGTAATAATAATCCACGATATACCGGAAGGTATTGCCATGGCTGTTCCCATGAGGGCAGGCGGTTTTTCAAAAATGAGAGCTTTCACATATACCCTGCTTTCAGGTGTACCCATGGGACTTGGTGCACTTCTGGGAGCTGCCCTGGGCAATATATCAAAGGAATTTATAGCCGTATGCCTCGGCTTTGCAGGCGGTGCCATGCTGTATATCGTATTTGGCGAACTTATACCCGAATCAAAAAGGCTTTACCTTGGAAGATTTTCTTCAGTAGGCAATGTATTGGGAGTAATATGTGGTATAATAGTTTCGATATATAACTAATAATTTTAACCAATAAAACCAATTAATAATTTGATATATAAATGAAAAAAGACATTCTGAAATACACGGAAAAGAGGCAGTAGTGTTTTGAAAACGGAAATTATCAGGATAGATGAACGCAACATCGATAAATCAGGTATTCGGTATGCAGCTGAGGTGTTAAGATCTGGTGGCCTGGTGGCTTTCCCCACTGAAACGGTGTACGGGCTGGGGGCTAATGCACTGAATGAAGAGGCAGTCAGAAACATTTTTAAGGCTAAAGGCAGGCCCTCCGACAATCCCCTTATCGTTCATATTGCTGATAAGCGTGATGTAGACAAGCTGGTCACCTGCGTACCTGAATGTGCCCATATATTAATGCAAAAATTCTGGCCGGGACCCATTACGCTCATTATGGAGAAGTCCGTTTTGGTTCCGCTTTCGGTTACTGCAGGGCTAAACACCGTAGGCATAAGAATGCCTTCAAACGCAGTCGCTCACGAACTCATTAAAGAATCCGGAGTGCCTGTTGCAGCTCCAAGCGCAAACACCTCGGGAAGACCAAGCCCCACCAATGCAGCTCATGTTATAGAAGACTTGTTCGGAAAGGTTGACGTAATAATAGACGCCGGCAGCTGCAGCGTAGGAGTTGAGTCTACCGTTCTTGACATTACTTCATCACCTCCGGTAATACTAAGGCCCGGAGGCATAACCCCTGAACAGCTTGAAGAGGTGCTTGGACAGGTGAATCTGGATCCGGCAATACTTAATGAAGTAAAAAGAGACTTCGTTCCGAAGGCCCCCGGAATGAAGTATAAACATTACTCCCCTAAAGGACAGGTTATAATAGTCGAGGGAGCTCTTGACGCAGTCGTGTCCAAAATAAATGAGCTTATAGCCAAATACTCGTCAAAAGGTGTCCGTGTGGGGGTAATGGCTACCGATCAGACAAGTTCCGGCTATCACGGCGCTGAAGTAATATCTTTGGGCGACAGGAATAATGCATCGGAAATAGCTGCAAACCTGTTTAAGGTATTGAGAGAATTCGATGAAAAAGACATGGAAATCATACTGGCTGAATCCGTAAGCAGCTCCGGCATAGGTCTTGCAATTATGAACAGGCTGAACAAGGCAGCAGGTTATAATATAATAAAAGTTTAAGGAGGTAATGATGAAAAAAATACTTTTCGTCTGTACCGGAAATACCTGTAGAAGCCCAATGGCTGAAGCCTTTATGAAGTCCGCACTGGCTTCTGACGCCGAGCTGTCTGAAAAAATAATTGTTTCATCCGCAGGGATTTCGGCATTTGACGGTGACACGGCAAGTAAGGAGTCCATTGAGGTAATGAAGTCTATATGGGGAATCGACGTAAGCTCACATCGTGCAACAACACTGAAAAAGGCAGACATAGATGAATCCAATCTCATCCTCACAATGACCAGGGCTCATAAGAGGTTCCTGGCTTCAATGTACCCCGAAGCAAAAGACAAGATATTCACCCTGAAGGAATTTGCTCTCGATATTGATGATTCGGATTTCTCCGGTGAATATAATTTCGGCCTTGACATAACCGACCCATACGGAAAACCGGTGCAGGTATATAAAAAATGTGCTGAAGAAATAAAATACATAATAGATAAGCTGTTAGAAAAATTAAAATCAGATCCAAACTTTTTTTGACATGTAAACGTCTATACTATAAAATTAATATAAAAAATAAGCTTGTAAAATAATGAGAAAAAATTATAGGTGTGTCCTTGATAAATAGTTGTCGAATACTTGTTGTCAAATATTTTAAGGGACGCTCACTATACGACTTGGAGGATGATACAATGATCGGAGTTGGAAGCGACCACGCAGGGTATGGTCTAAAGGTTGAAATAATAAAATACCTTAAAGAAAACGGATACGAGGTAAAGGATTTCGGAACATTTGACGGAGAAAAATCCGTTGATTATCCTGATTATGGACTGGCTGTGGCCGAAGCTGTAAAAAACGGAGAATGCGACAAGGGTATAATTGTTTGCGGTACCGGTCTGGGCATTTCAATGTCCGCAAATAAAGTCCCCGGAATACGTGCCGCTCTTTGTACCGACAGCTATATGGCTAAAATGTCAAGGGAGCACAATAATGCAAACATACTCGCTCTCGGAAGCCGTGTCGTAGGTGTAGGGCTTGCATTGGATATAGTTGAAACATGGCTCAAGTCTGAGTTCCTTGGTGGAAGGCATAAAGTAAGAGTGGACAAAATTTGTGAAATAGAAAAAAAGTATTTAAAATAAATTAATATAAATATTTTTCAGAATTAATATAAATATTTTTCAGAATGAAATAATTTTAAAGCCGAATAATTTCAACCAAAATTTTTTCAGATAATTTAACGAAATAATTTTAATGATAATATTTTAATGATATAATTTTTGAGAATTTTTTTGTGATAATTTTAATAATGAAAAACTTTTACAAAAGGAGTCATGCAGATATATAAAAGATATATAAAAAAGAAATATAAAGAATAATAAGTAGATATATAAAAATTTTAT
>JAMOAC010000449.1 GCA_023621975.1 Bacillota bacterium
AACCCTTGACAAGTAATTGATTCCGCAATTTCCTGTTGCTAAGATGACCGTATCAAACGGGGTATCTTCTCCCAAATACGTGTTATATAAATCAACAGTTTTATTTATGGAATCTTCAAGAAAACTTTCAGATGAATAAACAAAGTTCGGACCACCATTTGACTGTATATACCATGAATGCGAAACAGTACTGTCGAGATTCTCAAGCGATTTTTCAACTGTTGCTTCCGCACTCATTCCTCCGTCCAAAGCATAAACGGTTAAACCATAATAATCAAAAGCATTCACATCGTAAGTCAGCAGAGTTGATTCGTCAATCACCCTTATAAAATCACAATATTTGTCGTATATTTCTCCATTTTCAAGTTCTATGTTCAACCAAAATCCATACGCCCCGTTTTCACAGTCGTCGGGTATTTCCCACAATGTGACGCTGTCTTCGACATATTCCTGCCCCGCACCTATTGTTATATCCGAGGCAATTGTATTTTCACTGTAATTCATTCTATCCGTTAATCCGTATTTTCTCAGCACAATATTTTTTATAGTTACATCTGAATTTGAATTGTTCATTATAGTATAGGCTGCTTTAACAACATCACCTTTATAATAGGCGTTTTTATCCAGTACAAAATTATTCACTGAAATTGTGTCGGAAGCAGGCATTTCATATCTTTCTCCGAATACTTTGAGCTCACATATATGTACGCTGTACTGGCTGACTGAACATTCGGTAGTATAAACTCTTATATATCGGGCTATGGTATTTAAAACATAGCTATCCCCGCTGTCCGTTGAAATACTGCTGCTGTTTTTCACTGCTACAGGTATCCAGTTTTTCCTGTCTACACTTACCTTAATATAATATTTGTAGTATCTTATTCCGTCATAATAATTGATAATGTTTATTTCATCTATCCTGTATACATCTCCAAGGTCAATCTGCAGCCATGCAGTACCGTCATCGCTTCTCACTCCATCCCAGTAAGTTGAAGGGTCTCCGTCAACTGCATAAAAAGCATCATGACCGGTCATCGCAAAGCTTGCAGCTGCGTCCTTTCCCTGACTGATTGGTCTTACAACTGTTACTTTGAAAGTTTTCACTGCAACCGCTTCGCCCTTGCTGATTGTTGCCGTTAAATTAACATCCACAGTATCGCTCTCCATACCGCTTGAATTCAGGCTGCCGTCATTTGCTATAATGTCTTCACGGTCGCTCTGCCATGAAATTGCAGAACCATATTTGCCTCTAGTTGGCAGCAACAACCTTGATGTAACCCTTTCAGAGCTGTCACGGTTTGCATAGATTATCTCCAATGCATCAGAATCAAGAGAAACGCACATTTCATCGGACTCCGTACCGTATACCCTGAATTCACTTACATGTACACTGTATGGATCAACAGAATTCCTGGTAAGGGTCACCCTGACGTATCTGGCGTTAATATCCGTATGAAAGGTATCGCCTTCATCCCTGGCAGGTTCCGTGCCGGTATTAGCCCCTATTTCCGTCCATATCTCGCCGTCAGCGCTGGCACTCACATAATAATTGTAATATCTCACGCCGTCAACAAAGTTTCTTACATTAATCTCGGTTATTTTGTACAAGCCCTCAAGATCAACCTGCAACCAGGCGGTTCCCGTTTCACCACCTAATATACCGCTCCAATATGTATCCTTATTCCCGTCATTGGCATATGCAGGATCGCTTCCGGGTTCGGTATAACTTGCAGTTATTGGCTTTCCTTGGCTAATAGGCAAAACTCCTTTGACCATCAAAGTAAATTCTTTTATCCGCACTTCACTGCCTTTTTTTATTGTAGCCGTAAGTGTAACAATAACGTCTTCATTTTTTCGTCTGTTTACGACACCTTCCGGGCTTACAACGTCCGGATGGCTGCTTGTCCATGTGATATCGGAGCCAAATATGCCTCTGGCAGGCAAATCAACATTGCCTGTCACGCTTTCAGCACTGTCGTCCTCCGCATACCCTATTTCCAGCGCAGCAAAATCTTCTTCTACTGCATCTTTATCTGCCTTATATCCGTAAACCCTAACTTCGTTTACATGTACGCTATATAGGTCTGCGGAGTTATAAATCATATTTATCCTTACATACCTGGCTTTAATATTGTTAATTTCAAAATCAACACCTGATTGTGTAGCCAGGCTTTCATCATCTTTTCTACCGATCTCAATCCAACTGTCACCGTCTGTGCTTACCGTTATAAAATACTTATAATATCTTGTATCGCTAAAATAGTTAACAACATTAACCTTGGTTATCGTATAACTGCTCAGCAGATCTAATTGTACCCATCCTATGCCGTTGTCTCCCCTGACTCCGTCCCAGTAGGTATACAGATCCCCGTCGTTTATTCTATTGGGTCCGTGATTAATCGGATCAATGGAATAACTTGCACTTGCAGGCTTACCCTCGCTAATCAACTCAGGTATGGGTTCATCTGACGCAAACACATTAAAACTTGGCATAAATGCAGTTAATAACACAAATATCAGGAGGAAAGAAACATATCTTCGTTTTTTATTAAACATCATTTTTTACACCCCCGCTTTTCCGAGCAATAAGCGCTCAATCATTACCTCTATGCCTTTAAACCTGAAGTAGCAATTCCCTGCACAAAATATTTTTGGAAACGTAAGAATAGTAACAATACAGGTAATGTTGTTAAAATGACACCTGCCATAACCAAATTAGGTCGGGCAAAATGCATGTCATTAACAGTTCTCAATCCCACAACAAGAACATATTTATCCCTGTCGGTTACAAATGTTGAAGGTACAAGATATGCATTCCACGTTGTGGTAAAGTTTAAAATTACTATTGAAGCAATTACACTACCCGATATCGGAAGCACAATTTTGAAAAATGTTTTTGCCTTACTCAGGCCATCAATTGTTGCAGCTTCTTCAATTTCCTTGGGTATTGTGGTAAAAAACTGCCTTGACATAAAAATATATATAGGACTGTATAGAAACGGTATTGTAAGCCCCATCATTGTATTGTGCCATTTTATTTTCGCAATCATTATATACATAGGCGTAATTATCAGCTGAAATGGTACCATCATGCTTGCCAGAACTATAATAAAAATGATATTCCTGCCTCTGAATCTGAATTTGGCAAGTGCATAACCTGCCATAGTATCCAGAATAACATTTCCCGCTACAGTAATGAGTGTCATAATAAATGTGTTCCAGTACCATCTTCCCACATTAAATTTGGTAAATAATGTAACGTAATTGTTTATAGTAAACTTGTCAAATGAAACAATTCTATCCACATATTGTAGCGGTAAGAAGGAAGTGTATAATGCGTAGAAGAACGGTATTAAAAACATTATTGAAATGGCAATTAGCACTAAATATAGTAATACTCTTGATATTCTGAAGCTTTTCTGCAATTTGTCCATCCTCCTTCTTACTCACTCTTCACTGCCCATGAATTTCTTTTGAATCATTGTAAATATGAAAATAATTACAAATATAATAACTGCAATGG
This sequence comes from Bacillota bacterium, assembly GCA_023621975.1. The sequence goes on from JAMOAC010000449.1 coordinate 3,524, forward strand.
CACTGCCGTAGCCCATTTCCCAATTCTTAAAAGATTGAACATAGAAATATGATACCAGCGTACTCGTCGCACCTGCCGGTGAGCCAAGTGGCTGATTTTGGGCAACAGCTGCTACTTGATCGAAAATCTGTAATGCATGGATCATGCCGTACACTAATACCATAAATATAACTGGCTTAAGCATTGGTACCGTAATATATATAATCTTCTGAAACGGGCTTGCTCCGTCTACCTCGGATGACTCATACAACTCACTAGGCACAGTTTGCAATCCGGATAAAAATATGACAATATAAAACCCTATTTGTTGCCATACATATACAATTGTAATAAACGGTAACGCTAATTTAAAATCAACATACCATGTGACATTATCAAGTCCAAACAAACTGAAAAACCTGGTCAGTGGGCTTCCTTTTACAAAAAGGTACATGAACACTGTTGTAACAGCAATAGTGGAAACTACATACGGTACATAATAAATAGTACGAAAACCATCCCTGAATTTGATTTTTGAGTTTAAAGCAACAGCAAGTACAAATGCAATTAAACTCTGAACAGGCACAGCAACAAATGTCAAAAATAATGTATTTCTCAATGCCTTATAGAAATCCGGATCAGTTAATACTCTTATGTAGTTGTCCAAACCAACAAAATGATTTTGAGATACAGCTACAAAGCTATACTTATATAAACTAATGAACATTGAATATGCAGTCGGTATTAAAAACCAAACAAACCACAGTACAGCCACCGGTAATAGGAAAAGATAAGCCGTAATTTCTTCAGCACGCCTGCTTCTCGTTAATGTTTTTACTGTCTGTCCCAAAAATAATTGCCCCCTTTAGCCCATATGGGGAAGGTAATTGTACCTCCCCCAAATATTTTAAACCTACCTGCTCTTTTCTTATTTGAAAAGTTCCTGAACGTTCTTTACTATATCCGCTCCTGTTTTAGTGCTGCCCTTTGTATAAATAGCTTCGTCAAATTCTTTTATCAGGGCTTCCGTGAACTTCTGGCCTTCTTTAGGATATGCAAATGGTTGAGCATATTCGAGAACGGGTTTCAAATCTTTAACTGCAGGATTGCTTTCAAAATATGCTTCACTCATAGCAACACTGCTCGGGGGTGCTCCCGCATCTTTCATTGCAACTTCCTGTACCTCGTCTCTTACAAGATAGGCGGCAATTTTTGCTGCTATTTCAGGGTCTTTGGCTGTCTTGAGGACGACAATTGCAATTGAATGCAATGTACTTCCATAAGTATCACCCTTTGGCAGCGGAATCATTTTATAATTCATGTCCGGAGCCATTTCTGCCAGAGTAGCTACATACCAGGTTCCACCTGTAGTCATCGCACACAAACCTTTTGCAAATACCTCTCCATCCCAGCCAAGTCCTACCTCTTTAGGAGTAACTGCCAATCCCTCTCTGTACATGTCTATCAGGAATTGAAGTGCACGTGCATTTTCCGGTGTATCAATTGTTTCTCCGTATCCCCAGCCTCCGCCAAAAGCTAATGCATACTGGGTTAGATGGAATTCATGGTCATTTATGCAAAGTCCCTTTACATTTCCTTTTGTTAAAACTCTTGCAGCTTCCTTAACATCCTCCAAAGTTTCTGGAAGATCAGTAAGACCAGCTTCCTTCCACATATCCATATTTATTATGAATGCTTCAGGCTGTGCTGTTAGCGGAATACCATACAGTTTGCCTTCATATTTCCACGCATCAACTGCTTTAGGATAAAGAGCTGACAAATCTACAAGTGATTCATCTATTGGCAGTATAAGCCCGTTTGAGATAAAGTCCATATGTTTCTCATTCGTCATAGCTGCCAAATCAGGTGCTGTTCCGGCTGCAATATGGGCCGGAAGGTTATCCCAGTAATCCTTATCCGTAGGATAGAACACCAGCTCCATCTTTACTCCCGGCAAGATTTTTTCAACGCCTTCAATTGCTTTTTGGTAAGTTGAATCGTATTGATTGGAGAAATAACCTACTTTATAGACCACTTCTTCGACCTGTTTCTGTTCTTCCTGAGTATCAGACTGGTTATCGGATGTTTCAGTATCTTCAGAGCCACCGGTTGATTTTTTTGTTCCGCTGCAACCTGCAAACAGCGTAACAAATACAAAACATACCGCAACAACTAAGCATAG
>JAMOAC010000093.1 GCA_023621975.1 Bacillota bacterium
GCCGTGACACGACGGTAAATACGGCAGTGGATGCGCTTTCACATGCCATAGAGGGATACCTGACAAAAAGGAGCACGCCTTTGAGTGATGCTCTGGCACTGGAATCCATTTCTGTGTTCGGCAGCTGCACAGGCAATCTTGTAAATAACGATTTCAGCATGGATATGAGGGAAAAGCTTTTATATTCATCCATGCTGGCGGGAATGGTAATTTCGCAGACAGGTACAAGCATAGTACATGGAATGGGATATCCCCTTACATACTTTAAAGGTGTACCCCACGGAAAGGCTAACGGACTTCTATTAACGGAATACCTCAGGTTTAATTACGACACTCAGACAGAAAAGATTAACAATATATTAAATGCCCTTAAAATGAAAGATATAGACGAATTCGGGGAAATCATGGACAGACTGATTGAAAATGACTTGAACTTAAGTGAGGATGAGTATGAAAGGTTTTCCAGAAAGAGCGAAAAGCACAAGAGTGTCAATTTCAACATAAAACCTGTCACGTATGACGTTATTTTGGATATTTACAAAAAAGCATTAAGCAAATAATTTACGTGAATGATATTAAGAAATAATTTGGCTTAAGTTGGTTAATTAATAAAAAATTCCTGGAAATTAAATGCTTCAGAATCAACTGCCATATTGAAAAATTTCATGAAAGGAAAAGGATATGACTGGAAAGAAGTCTGCAGATATGGAACAGAGATTTTTTGAGTGCGGAAGATACAGGCTTCCAATCGGTAAAAAGACATATATCATGGGTATATTAAACGTAACGCCCGATTCCTTTTCAGACGGCGGTAGCTATAAAAGTGTTGACGATGCGGTCAACAGGGCAAAGGAAATGATAAAGGAGGGCGCCCACATTATAGACGTGGGAGGAGAGTCAACAAGGCCGGGATACACGCCTGTAGATGTTACAGAGGAGATAGAGAGGGTAATTCCCGTTATAGAGCGGCTGGTGAAAGAGACAGACGTTCCCATATCCGTGGATACGCAAAAGGCTCCTGTAGCAGAGAAGGCTTTGCAGGCAGGCGCTCATATTGTTAATGATATCTGGGGGCTGCAGGGTGATCCCCGGATGGCGGAAGTGGTTTCAAAATACGGTGCTGCCGTTATAGTAATGCATAATCAGGATGGAACGGTCTATAATGACCTTATGGATGATATTGCAAAATTCCTGAAAAGAAGCATTGAGATTGCTGAAAATTCGGGTATTAAAAGCAACAGCATTATGATAGATCCGGGCATAGGGTTTGGCAAAACTCTTGAACAGAACCTTGAGATCATGAGGAGGCTGAGTGAGCTGAAAGCGCTGGGTAAGCCCATCCTTTTGGGAACATCCAGAAAATCCATGATTGGGAAGGTTTTGGACTTGCCGGTAGATAAACGCATTGAAGGGACCGCCGCTACCGTAGCGATAGGAATTGCAGGCGGAGCTGATGTTGTGCGCGTACATGACGTAAAAGAGATGGCGCTGGTGGCAAAAATGAGCGATGCTATAATACGTGGAGGAACTTACGGTGGATAAGATCATAATGAGAAACATGAAGTTTTTCGGATATCACGGTGTGCTTCCCGAAGAGAGGGAAAAAGGCCAGAATTTCATCATAGATATTGAAATGACGACAGACCTTGAAAATGCGTCAGAAAGCGATGAACTTGACGATTCCGTGGACTATTCCAAGGCGTATGAAATAGTCAGGAATATTGTAGAAAATAATAAATTTCGACTTATTGAGAAATTAGCCGGCAGCATTTCCCGGGAAATGCTGTCGAAATTTCCGAAAATACAGGAGATTACCGTGGTTGTAAAAAAGCCTGAAGCTCCTATTGACGGGGAATTTGACTGGATGGGAGTGGAATTGAGGAGAAGAAGAAATGAAAAATAGGGTTTTCATAGGGCTGGGTTCCAACATCGGAGAAAGGGAAAAGTATATTTTTGATGCCATAAGGCATATTTCAAGAATGCCCGATACAGAGGTTATCAGAATGTCGAACATCTATGAGACTGAACCTGTAGGCTATACCGAGCAGGACAGGTTCCTGAACATGGCAGTTTGCATTGTTACCGGGCTTGAGCCTTTGGAGCTGCTGGAAAGGCTGCAGCATATAGAAAATCTGCTTGGAAGGAAAAGGACTGTTCGCTGGGGCCCAAGAACTATAGACCTTGACATACTTCTTTATGAAGACTTGCGTCTTGAACTCCCCCAACTTGTAATTCCTCATCCGAGAATGTTTGAAAGGGCTTTTGTACTCATACCTTTGTCGGAAATCCTGGATGGCAGCGAAATAATGGGTATGAATGTTGATGAATTGATAAGAAAATGCAGTGACAGGGACGGGGTAAAACTCTTCAAAAGTTTACATAACTAAGAGTATGGGGGTGATTTATTGGTTGAAGTATATTATTATGTACCTGTGGAGGAAGTTGAAAATGCAGTGCTGTGCGGCTTGAAGCTTTCAAAATGGTATGACAGGGAAGTGCCGATTAACGGTGAGAGCAAGAAATGTCTTACGGCATTGTTAAATCCAAAAGATGACATGGAAAAATACAGGTCGGACAGGTATAAATGCGTAAAGCTCGAAATATTGCCCAAATATTGTTTTGTGGCAGACAGATACCTTTATATGATGGGGCTTTCAAACCCTGCTGCCATGGAGATGTACTACGCTTCCATAATGCCGGTGGAGGATTACATATTTGGGACTTACAGGCTGCCTGAATGCCTTGTCACATCAACCGTTATAGGGGAATGCATAAGCGTGCTGGAAGAAAGGCTGGGCACCCCGATATTGTTTGAAAATTCGGAAGAGCTATATTTAAACAATATTATGGAAGCATATCAGGAAAGAGATACTGCAGTTATTGATGCCATGCTGTATTGCTTTTACAGCAAGCTGGCAGAGATGGGCAGGCTAAGGAAGATGGAGGATACGGAAAAAAAGGTTGCAGTATTTTTTGACGAGCCGGGCGGCAGGAGGTACACAATAAAAATCCCGGAAATGGAAAATCTGGCCAAATATGACTAAACAGGGTGACGATATGAAATATAAAATATTGCAGATGTTAAAGGAAAAAAGCGCGGAATATGTTTCAGGAGAGAAGCTGAGTGAAACATTGGGAGTCTCAAGGACTGCCGTTTGGAAGTATATTAATGAATTGAAAAAAGAAGGGTATGTTATAGAATCTTCCTCGAAAAAAGGATACAGACTTGAACCATCGCCCGACATATTAAATGAATTTGAAATTGGGTACTGCCTTGATACCCGCATTATAGGAAGAAAAATATATTATTTTAAAAGCATTGATTCAACAAATAATTATGCCAAAAAGGTGGCGCAGGAAGGCTGCGTGGATGGAACTGTAATTGTGGCGGATGCCCAGACTTCCGGAAGAGGCAGAATGGGCAGGAGCTGGGACTCAAAGGAAGGCTGCGGGATATGGATGTCGGTTGTACTGAGGCCTTCAATTTCCCCACAGGATGTTCAAATTATAACACTTGCTGCTTCAATTGCGGTTGTAGAGGCATTGAAGCATGTCACAGGGATTGACGCAGGAATAAAGTGGCCTAATGATGTAATAATCGGTGGGAAAAAGGTGTGCGGTATATTGACTGAAATGAGCACTGAGATGGACAGGGTCAATTATGTGGTATTGGGTATAGGGCTTAACATAAGCCAGAAAAATGATGACTTCCCGAAGGAACTCAGAAGCAGGGCAATTTCCTTAAAGGCTTACATGGAAGAAAATAATATGAGTGTTCCAAGTATAAGAAGAAGTGATATAATAAAACATATATTGCTCGAACTTGAAAAGCACTATGACAGTATGACAAGCGGCAATACGGAAGAAATCATTAAAATGTGGAGAGAAAATTCAGTTACTCTTGGCAGGAAAGTGAAAATAATATATAAAAATGCAGAGTACGAGGGAATAGCCAGGGATGTGACGGATGAAGGGAAACTGGTGGTTTATTGTAACGACGGTATTACCAGAGAGATTTCATCAGGGGAAGTTTCGGTAAGAGGCATTATGGGTAATTAAAGTGTTAGTCCAACGGATGCCGGAATTATAATCGTAAGGAGGGGGCATGATAATGTTGAGGAAATGGGACAATCAGAAAAAAAATAATAGTGAACGCGGTAATTCGGCAGATAGCAGCGGAAATACCCCCAATAACCATGGGAATATACAAGGAGGCATGCAAAAAATGAAGCGTGGGAATATTTCCAACAGGAATCGCGAGCAGTCTTCGGGAAGGAACCGGGAACAGGTTCCTTTCAAAGAACGCGGCAATGTATTGAGCAGAAGCGGATTGCCAAGGCAAAATTACCAGCCGGGACAGTCAGGCGGGACAAAAAGTTCACTGAAATATAAAAGTGAAGAAACGGTTGATGACATAAGAGAAGATATAGCAAGGATTGAAAAGGAAATACATATGGAAATAAAGGAAATTAGGAGTTTGAAACTATGATTTTTGTAATGGATGTAGGTAATACGAATATTGTAATAGGAGTTTACAGAGGAAGAAAACTTTTATACAGCTGGAGAATGGGTACTGACAAGAATAAGACCTGTGACGAATACGGGATGTTCATTTTGAACCTTTTCAACAGTGTGAAGCTTGATGTGCACGAAGTGAAAGGTGCCATAGTGGCGTCTGTAGTCCCTCCGATAATGCAGGCAATAGAAAATGCCATCAGGAAATATTTGAACATTGAGCCGATGATTGTAGGGCCAGGAATAAAGACAGGAATAAACATTAAATATGAAAACCCCAGGGAGGTCGGTGCAGACAGGATAGTTAACGCTGTTGCCGCCATTGAAATATACAAGGGCCCCGCAATAATTGTTGATTTTGGCACTGCCACCACGTTTTGCGCCATATCTTCAAAGGGTGAATATCTTGGGGGAGTGATATGCCCCGGGATAAGGATATCTGCGGAAGCGCTTTTCCAAAGGGCGGCCAAATTGCCGAGAATTGAGCTTGTAAAGCCAAGCAGCGTTATTGGACGCAATACCGTTGTAAGCATGCAGTCCGGCCTGGTGTACGGCTATGTAGGACAGGTGGACTACATAGTCAAAAGAATGAAGAAAGAAATGAAAGAGAGCAATATAAAAGTAATAGCAACGGGCGGCCTGGCAAGGCTGATTGCGGAAGAATCCGAGACCATCGATGAAGTAAACGAGCTGCTTACCCTCGAAGGGCTCAGAATTTTATATGAAAAAAATACGCATACCGAAGAATGATGTTTCATTAAAAAATTTTAAGAAAATCATTTATGTTTGAAAAATTTTCAAAGACATAATCAGCGCCGTGCTCTGCCAGCTGTTCCTTTGTGTATCTTCCTGTAGCTACACCTATTGATTTTATGCCGAGTTTGCTGCCGCATTCGACGTCTTTCGGGGTATCTCCGATAACATAAATGTTATCCTTTTGGAATTTTAATTTATAATATGCTTCCGCATTTGCAATGGCCTTTTCTATAAGCTGGTACCGCTCTATCAGCCGTTCACCGAAACTTCCGGTGGGAAAATACCTGTTCATGTTGTCTACAGACAGTTTCAATCTTGCCCCTTTTTCAATGTTGCCGGTACCTAGCACATTGTAAAAGTTGCCCCGCTTATGCAATGTTTCCAGCAATTCAAGAACACCGGG
>JAMOAC010000057.1 GCA_023621975.1 Bacillota bacterium
TTACCAATGTCGTATTTGCCAGCATGGAAATGGTTTTTGAAAAAGGAAAGGAATTTGAAATCCCGTATGGAATCGTACTTCCCCAAATAGTCGGGTATGACATTGAAAGATTTGATGAAAGCGAATACGGCCATAGGATAAGGAATACAGGAGATATAGATTTTGTCTATACCATTCCTGAAGGTCTGAAAGTAACTGAATTTTCCCTGAAGTTTGATACCTACGTACCGCTCTATGTTAAGTACAATATTAAAGAAGGTTTGGAAACAGGAAGTGGAAATCTGCAAACAAAGATACTGCAGAACCGGTATGAATATTATCTTTATAACAATGCATCAGGCACCTGGGAGAAAATAAATGATACACATACCCAGCCAGATAATATTGACCGGTATATTGATGAAGAAAACAGGCTTACTGTACGCGTAAGCGTTGTTGAGATGGGGAAAGCTGACCCGGGTACCAGAGATGAATCAATAGAATCGGAGTACCTGTCATATCCGGGACTGCAATTAAAGGGGGTGGTGCAGTAATGCTTAAAATTGTAAATCTGGTCAAGAAATACGGAAGGTTTACAGCTGTTGACAATTTATGCATGGAAATCGAAGAAGGACAAATTTATGGCTTTGTCGGCGCAAACGGAGCCGGAAAAACAACTACAATGAAAATTATTGCCGGCTTGCTGCAGCCTACCTCCGGTGAAGTTTTTGTTGACGGTATTGAAATTTCATCCAACCCCAGGGCGGTAAAAAGAAAAATCGGTTATATGCCTGATTTCTTCGGAGTATATGATGATTTGAAAGTTGATGAATACATGGATTTTTATGCCGGGATCTACGGAATACCTTACAGGGAGAGAAAAGCAATAACGGATCAGCTTCTTGAACTGGTAGACCTGAGCCATAAAAGGGATTTTTACGTGGACAGCCTCAGCCGTGGAATGAAGCAAAGGTTGTGCCTTGCCAGAAGCCTTATTCATGATCCCATACTTTTAATACTGGATGAACCGGCTTCAGGACTGGATCCCAGGGCAAGGATTGAAATGAAGTGCATATTAAAAGAACTGAGAAATATGGGGAAGACGGTATTGATAAGCTCGCACATACTTTCGGAATTGGCAGAAATGTGTACTTCCATAGGCATAATAGACAAGGGTAAAATGGTAGCCAGCGGAACCGTTGAGGAAATCATGGACAAGTTATCGCATACAAGCAGAATAAAAATCAAGGTCAGGGAAAAGGTGGAAGAGGCTGTGAGGTTATTGCAGGAGCAGCCTTCAATAGGTAAAATAAACATTAACGGAAACGTTATAGAAGCAAGCTGTAAAGGTGATGAGAAGATTCTTTCCGATATACTTAAAAGGCTTGTGATTCAGGAAATACCTGTTGTATCATTTACAGAAACAGGAGAAGGCCTTGAGTCTGTCTTTATGCAACTTACCGAAGGGGGTGAGGGATACAATGCTTAATCCCATTCTTGAAAAGGATTTGAAAACCAAAATGAGGGGATGGCGTACACCTGTATTATTAAGTTTATACCTTGTGTTCCTGGGCGGAGTTCTTTTTCTGTTTTTCCTTGCCAACAATATGATATTTGGCTACCAATATTACACCGGCTATGTTTTTAATCCCAGAGTAGCCGTTAATGCATACAACGTAATTGCCATATTTCAGTTTGGACTGCTTATGCTGATTGTACCTGCCATTACAGCAACGGCCATAAGCGGTGAAAGGGAAAGACAGACGCTGGATTTAATGCTGTGTTCGGACATTTCCACATGGTCCATAATTATTGGGAAACTGATTGTATCAATAGCTCATATAATGCTTTTGGTTATAGCATCCCTTCCTGTCATGGGAACTGTCTTCCTGTTTGGAGGCATAACTTTCGGTGAGATAATGCTCCTTTTTCTGTTTTACATTATAACGGCTTTGATGGTGGCAAGTTTGGGCATTTTTATCTCCACATTTTTCCGAAAAAATGTAACGGCAATCATTGCAACATATATATGCCTGGGTGTCCTGATACTTGGCCCTGTTATTGCGTTTTTCATATGGGGAATATTTTTTCAAAGAAATTACAACGCTGAAATCACTTACAGGCTAATAACAGCATTTTTATTTCCCTCCCCCGGTTACGGGTTTGCTTCGCTGTTTGCAGGCACCGAAAGCAGTATATTCGGGAGCATGTTCAACGAGATTAAGGATCTTGCTGACAGGGAAACCAGCTTTCTGCGCTATCTGAAACCGTGGATGGTTAACGGATTGTTCAGCATAATTTTTTCAGGCATACTCATAAGCTTGAGTGCATGGAAGCTGCAGCCCATTAAGAAAAGAAAGAAAAGGAAAGGATTAACAAAGGGAAATAAGGTGGATGGATTTGAATATCAGCATTAAGGATATATTAAGGTTATTAAGGCCACTTAGAATCAGAATGCATATTAATACGGGCTTGTTTCTGTTCTTTGCATTTCTTGTGGCTGCAGGAACGGTTTCTACACTGCTGGCATATGCCTCGTTGTGGATTCCGATCCCGTACCTGATACGTTACATTTTTTATATGTATTTCGCGTTTGCAGTTGCGGGAATTATTGTATCGCTATTTGCTGTTCCCGGTACGAAAAACATTATAAGGACAGCGGATGCTCTGGGGCTAAAAGAAAGGGTTACGACTGCCTGGCAGCTTAAAGATGATAAATCCATAATTGCACAGCTTCAAAGGGAGGACACTTTTAAGGCAGTTTCGGAAACAGATTTCAAAAGCCTCTATCCTGTCAGGTTTCCTGTTAAGCCGGCTGCTGTATTTGCAGCCTTATTGATACTTACTTCAGTTTCGTTTATGATACCTGGCAATGCAAGAAAAACTGCCGGACAGATTGAGCAGCTGCAGGATGCAGTAAAAGAGCAGATTGAGAAAATAGAAAAGGTTGAGAAAGAACTGGCGGAAAATGAGGCATTGGAAGAAGAAGAACTGAAAAAGATACTTGAAGAAACAAAACGGCTGGCTGAAGAATTAAAAGACGCAAAAACCGAAGAGGAAGCGCTGAAGGCTATATCCCGCACTGAAAACGAGCTTAAGAAATTGAACTTGCGCAGGCAGCTTAATGAAATAAGTGATGCCTTCCAGATGAACGAATTGACCAGGAGCCTTGGAGATGCCCTGAAAAATGACAGTATTACAGACATGAAACAGGCACTGGAAGAAATAATGCATCAGCTTGAGCAGGGAGAAATACCTCCCGAGGAACTGGCGGAAATGCTCAAACAGGTTTCAGAGCAGATATCAGGCACTGAAACGGCTGAACAATTACAGCAAATTTCAGAAGAGTTAGTTTCGGACAATAAAGAAATGCAGTCAACTGCATTGAACAATCTTGCAAACATGCTGGAACAAATGATGCAGTCCCAGGGAAGCGCAGGTTTGGGTCATGCTTTGGAACAACTTGCCCAGCTAATGCAGCAGGCAAAAAGCAGTATATCCCAGGTGGACAGAAGTTTGCCGTCTGGAAATCAATCAGGAGGAACTACGCAGAATACGGGTAACGGTTCAAACCTGCAGGTATCCAATGGAAACGGGCAGTCAGGCAGTAACTCTGGCCAAACTGGTAATGCTTCTGGAACAGGTCAGTTGTCAGAGAACGGCCAGGGCTCAGGGTCAGGTGGATCACAAGGCTCAGGACAGTCGCCGAATGCAGGCCAGGCCGGCTCAGGCAGTATACCGGGATCAGGCCAGGGCGGTTCAGACCAATCCAATGTAAGCGGCGGAGGGGCAGGACAAGGTTCCACAAATAAGGATTCAGGCTATACCGGAAGGGAAAGTTCCGGAGGTGGACGTGACCCGGGAAAGGGATATGAAGAAAAATATGAAAAGATTTATGACCCGTACCGTCTGGGCGGAGATGCCGATCCCAGCTACGTCAGCGGGCAAAAACAGGATAGTGGCAACAGCAGCTATACCCAGGCTGATCAAATTCCCGTGCAAAAGGGAGAAATGCTGCCCTACCGTGAAGTATTGACACGCTATAAAGATCAAGCTGTTTCATACATGGAAGAAGCAAACATTCCTCTTGCAATGAAGGAAATTGTGAGGGAGTATTTTGAATCCCTTGAGTGAATTTATTATATGAATTCAGAATAAAAGGAATACATCCTGACAGAAGGAATATATCAGACAGAATGAATTTATTCTGACAGAAGAAACGAAGGGATTAAAACAGAAAGAACGGAGACGTAAAAGGAGTGGCTGGTTTTGGAAATTAACGAAAAAGATATACAACGTGTTATAGAAACGGTACAAAAAATAGAGTTGGAAGTGAAAAAACACATGGTCGGGCAGAAGGAACTGATCCGGCAGGTTCTGATTTGTATGCTTGCCGGGGGAAATGTTCTTCTGGAGGGCATGCCCGGACTGGGTAAAACACGGTTGGTGAATACACTTGGGCAGGTTATGGGGCTGCAGTTTTCAAGGATACAATTTACACCGGATCTTATGCCGGCTGATGTAGTAGGAACCAATATTGTTGTAAAGGATCAGTCGGATGGAGGGATGTTCAAATTCCAGAAAGGCCCTGTATTCAGCAACATAGTGCTTGCAGACGAAATTAACCGTGCCACGCCCAAAACCCAAAGCGCTTTGTTGCAAGCAATGCAGGAAAAAATGGTAACGGTTGCCAATACGACATATAAACTGCCGCAGCCCTTTTTTGTGCTTGCGACGCAAAATCCGATTGAAATGGAAGGTACATATCCATTACCTGAAGCACAGCTGGACAGGTTTTTGTTCAAACTTGAAGTTCCTTTTCCCTCGTTAAAAGAGCTGGAGGAAATTGTTACCCTTACTACAGGCAGAACACAACCAGAATTAAAAACGGTTACAAACAGTGAGGAACTGCTGGAGATAATGGAAATTGTCAAAGAAATACCGGTGGCCCAGCCGGTACTGGAATTTGCGCTAAAGCTTGTTTTGGCAACTCATCCTGATACACAATATGCACCGGACATTGCAAGGAAATACATACGTTACGGAGCAAGCCCACGCGGTGCTCAGGCAATAATTTCAACTGCGAAAATACGGGCTGTGCTGGAAGGCCGTTACAATGTGGCATTTGAAGATATTTATTACACGGCTTACCCTGCACTGCGCCACCGTTTGTTTTTGAATTTTGACGGAATGTCCGAAGGCCTCACACCGGACAGCATTATATCAGAAATAATTAAAGTATTGCAGAACGATTAACCGGAGATAAAAAAATAAGCCAGGCGAGTGTAATTGATTAAATTTAAATATATCAAATTTAATTGTATTAAATCCAATTATATTATAAATTACGTATGTAGATTTGAATTAACCACAAATTTGAATTAAGTGTAAATAAAATTAAATGCAATTTAAATTAAATGCAAATTTAATTAATTTAATGCAATTTTATTAAAGGAGATATGTTAATAGTAATGAGCAGGATATTTGACGAAAAGTTTCTCAGAACAATACAGCAGCTTACGCTAAGTGCGCATTTTTCAATAGACGGGTCAACAGCAGGCAACCGAAAATCTCGAAGCAAAGGAAGCTCGGTGGAGTTTTCCGATTACAGAGAATATATTCCGGGTGATGATTTCCGGCGTATAGACTGGAATGCATACGGGAGGTTTGAGAAGCTTTTTGTCAA
>JAMOAC010000264.1 GCA_023621975.1 Bacillota bacterium
TAACAAGAGTCTTGTCTTTCATTTCAGGATAACTTGCAATGGACACGTGCTCGCCTTCATATGTAAGCTCTGCATAAATCTCATCGGATATTACAACTATGTCTTTATCCTTTAAAACTTCCAATATGGCTTCAATATCCTTTTTGCCCATAATGGCACCGGTTGGGTTATTGGGATAAGGTATTATAACAACCTTCGTCTTTTCAGTTATTGCCTTTTCAAGTGCTTCCGGCGTGAGCTTAAACTGGTCTTTTGCCTTAAGTTCAATAACTACCGGAACTGCACCTGTAAGTACGGCACAACCCTTATATGCTACAAAACTGGGTTCCGGGATAATAACCTCATCTCCCGGAACAATAAGAGCCCTTAAGGCCAAATCAATTGCCTCACTTGCCCCCACGGTAACCAGTATTTCTTCCTTTGGATCATATTTCAATCCGAACCTGTTTTCCATGTATCTTGCAATTTCTGTTCTCAACTCTATCAAACCGGCATTTGAGCTGTAATGGGTATGCCCTTTTTCCAGCGAATATATGCCTGCTTCCCTGATATTCCACGGCGTAACAAAATCAGGCTCGCCTACACCCAAAGATATGGCATCCTTCATTTCATTCAGTAAATCGAAGTATTTGCGTATTCCTGACGGAGGCACCTTCTTAACCGTTGGTGATATCATGTCGTACATGTTCATAAAACTATTGCCTCCCTGTTATCCTTTTCTTTTTTCTCGAAAATTACGCCTTCATCCTTGTATTTTTTCAGCACAAAATGAGTTGAAGTGCTCAAAACGGATTCAAGTGGTGCCAGCTTTTCAGCAACAAAAGACGCAACTTCCTTTATGTTTTTTCCTTCTACTATAACGGTAAGGTCAAAACCGCCTGACATAAGATAGCATGCCTTTACTTCCGGGAACCTGTATATTCTGTCGGCAACCTTGTCAAAGCCTTCACCTCTCTGGGGTGCTACTTTTACTTCTATCAGGGCGGTTACCATTTCCCTGTTTGTCTTTTCCCAGTTTATCAAAGTATTGTATCCTACAATAATACCTTCATCTTCAAGTTTTTTTATGATGCTCTTTACCTCTTCAACGCTTTTGCCAAGCATTACCGCAATTTCTTCGCAGTTCAGCCTGCTGTTGTTTTTCAGGATTTCCAGGATTTCTTCCATAAAAAATCAACCTCCGATCTTCCAAATTTTTCTGAATATTAAAAAATCCTTCGCCCTGTCAGGGACGAAGGATTATTTCGCGGTACCACCCTTATTGGCACGTGATACGTGCCCACTCTGCCAGTACATAATGGCCAGGCCATCAAATACTGTTCCTCTGTAACGTGAGGTTACGTCTTCCTCTACTTTGAAGCTGAAAATCCAGACGTCTGTTCCTCCGTCTCTTTTCTTCAACTTCATTTCTCAAGGAGAAACTCCGGGGCTGCCTTCCATACCTTCTTTCTCCGGACTTGCACCAAACTCCGGCTCGCTTTGGAAAGTACAGTATGTACTCTTCCCCTTCATCGCTGTTTGCTGTATTAAGGCTAAGTAATCAATTTAATTACATATTATATATTAAAATGATTTTGATGGCAATAGTTAAAGCAATTATTCCTAGATTCCCCTGTTTATTAGATTCCCCAGCTGCATTTCGTACTTTTTAAGGACATTGGCCGCCTCTGCCTTAAGCCCTTTCAATTCTTCCTTTATGTCAATCAATTTTTCCTTTTCCTTTTCAATCAATTCCTCAATGCTTTTCTTTTCCTGCAAAGCCTGGTTCCTTGCCTCCTCCAGTATGCGTTCGGCCTTTTCCTGCGCCTTAATAAGCGCATCCGCAACCTTTGCCCTTTCTGCATCTATCTGCTCCGACTTGCTCAGGAGCTCGTTATACTTTTCTCTTAAATCTTCGTTCTGGCTCTTAATGCTGTTTATCTCGTTTTCTTTTTCCTTCAGCATATTGTCAAATTCTCTGAGTATTTTCTCAATGTATGAATTTACATCAGACTTTCTGAAACCGAAAAGTGAAGTTCTGAAACGCTTTTCGCCGGGCATTGGGATCCTCCTTATTTACTCTTATATATTGCAATCTATAAGTTGACACTCCCACTGATTAAAGCCAGGGGATTCCCTGGTGGTAATTTAAAAGACCTGACAGTAAATGTTTATGTCAATAACAATCCGTAGTCTTCCATTGTATTTAATATGGTATATATTCAATAATTGTTTAAAAAATCCTCTTTTTTCTAAAATTATTCATTACATTAAATTTCACTGTATAATCTGCCGGCAGACAGTCAAAACAGAGCAATAAACGACAAAACCCCGGTCATACCGGGGCAATTTTTCCTTTGAAGCCATGGGAAAATGCATTATACATTCTTCTCGATAAGGGCTGCAAAATCCTCCTTGGGTCTTGCTCCAATCACTTTTTCAACCGCCTGGCCGTTTTTAAACAGCATAACGGTAGGTATGCTCATTATTCTGAACTTTTCCGCAAGCTCCCTTTCTTCATCCACATTAATTTTGCCTACCTTTGCCCTGCCGTAAAAATCATTTGCCAATTCATCTATAACCGGCGCGATGGCTCTGCAGGGGCCGCACCATGATGCCCAAAAATCAACAAGAACGGGTATATCCGACTTCAGAACTTCATCCTCAAAATTATCCTTTGTGATGGTCAAAACTTTATCACCGGCCATTATAAATCCTCCTTATGTATTATAAATTCTACTTCTATATATTTTACCCCTTAAAAGAGATAAAAAACATTAATCTACAAAATTCAGGAATTTTTGTACTGTCTCTATAAGTTCCTTCAACCCTTGCTCCCTGTCATTTTTTGCAATTGCATCTTCAATGCATGTTTTTGAATGCTGTTCAAGTATTATGGCTCCTACTCTGTTGATTGCCGCACGTACTGCTGCAATTTGGGTCAGTATGTCAATACACTTTTTGTCTTCCTCCACCATTTTCTGTATGCCTTTTATCTGGCCTTCAATCCTCTTCAGTCTCACGATAACGTTACGCTTTGGATTGGATTTATCCTTTGTATTGCTTTCAATATTACCGTTATTTTCCATATTCTCCTTTGCCATACATATACCTCCGGCATAATGGTCCCGACACACATTTTATATATTTCCAGATAAATTGTATGCCCTTGAAAACATGCTGTCAACATGACAGTATCCTGTCATCCATCCCTGCTATAAACCTATATCGGTGTTTATCAGTGAGAGGCTAAGCCGCTCTTTTTCTCTTGAAACGATATAATTATCCGTTATTTCGACCAACTCTCCGCTATACTTGTATTCCCTGCCTACTTCCAAAGCCAGCACCCTCTTTTCTTCAGGTATGTTCAGGTATATTGCCCCATCCCTCGAGATAATAATCCTGTCAGGAGCAACAGCTCTGTCCAGCGCAAGTTTTTCCCATCCGCTCACATCGGCGGTATCCACTTCGCCATAGTATATATTAACTGCCTTTCCGTCTTTATTTAGCTCCGCTGCATATACCTTGTCTTCAGAGTCAACTCCCAAGAGAGCCATTTTACCTTCAAATTTCAAAGCATATTCAGATTTGTTACTTCCGTCCCTTACAATTATCTTGTAATTCCCTTCCTGGTAAATGAGTTTGTCAGTATAATTTGTTTCCTTGATAACGGTTCCAAGCTCCGTATTGGCAATAAGTTCACAGTTATCCATTATATTAAACCTGTATATCAGTGCCCTTTTATCGCCTGTTTTTATCTTAACGTACACAATATTTGTCAGAGGTGACAGCTCTATACCCACTGCCCTACTATATAAAGGCAGCTTCGTAATATCAGGATAGATGCGTTTTTCTCCTGTTGCCACATCATAAGTTGATATGGTTACGGTACTGTATTTTTTAACAGATGAACATGAAGCATATATGAGCATATTTCTGTCCGGCAGCCATCTGTGGTAAGTCACTTCTCCGGCTTCAGTGCTTATTGTTGCCGTTTCTTTATTCCTGACTGCATCCTTAATTACAATTTTTCCATCATAAAGGTATGCAACATAACGACCGTCATGGGATATCACCGGATTTACGGCATCACCGGGTATGCGTATGCTCCAGTCATCACTTACCAAATTGGCATGCTCAAACACCGTAGCCTTTACCTTGCCCCCGAACGGCAGGTAGAAATAATTCAGATATACCAGTACAATTGTCTGGAAGGTTATTGATATTATTATCCACTAGTATATCATTTTTATCTTTTTCACTTTTTCCTGCCCCCTTTAACTGCATACCAGAAACGCTGAAGGCACAGCCCTTTCTCCCAGCTTGTCAGAAGGCCTGTTGATGACCTGGTTGTTATAGTACATGGTAGTTGATGAACCTCCGTCCAGGTTGGCAGCGTTTACCGCTCCGTATTCCAGAAGTATATCCTGTACCTCCTTCAATGTTGCCCCAAATGAATTCAGGTTCCTTCCGTCAATAACTAGCATAAGCACCTCACCGTTTTCCCTCTGTCCAATGGCTGTCCTCGGGGCAATACCCCATCCGCCGTCTCCCTGTGTAATAGTAGGTTTTCCGTTTACTATTAAAGGAGGGCCGAAACTGACACCTTCCCTGACACCGTACTTTTTGAGCTGTGCTATTGAGTGCTTGCCCACTATGAGCATGCCCTTATCGGTAAAAGCAACCGTATCCTGCTTGATACTTTCGCTGTTCAGTTGATTATAGACAACTTCTCCGTCATGTATTATAAAGCCCATGGGAGCCCCTCCGGTGCCGGTCCAGCCGTCGTCCATGAATCCGCCGGCATTTATTGCAGCTATGGCTCCGTTTCTCCTTGCTATCTCGCTGGTTGTCTCTCCTGCTCTTGGTATTTTGCTGGAATATCCTACCTTAATCCTCGTGGGGTCGTGTACAATCATCAGTTTGCCCTGAAAATCACCGCCGTCAATATCATATATGCTGATCTTGTCCGTATGGTTTATGTCGAAGTCAAGAATTTGTATCTTTTCCCCGTTTGCAGTAGGATCAACGGCATATGCACTGCCCAGAATCCTGGCTATTGCCTCATCAGACAAAAAGGCCTTGGCAATATACTGGTGCCTGAGTGTATTCCAGGACGCACCCACCACCGTACGTTTCACCGTTTCAAATGGCCCGTAGAAAATCAATATGGGCATGGTTATTACTGTAAAAACAATTTCAAATATGAGAAAAACAAGAATCCTTTTCAAAATCCTGGTTTTTGGATTAACCTTTTTCCGCTGCATTCTGGCAACTTTTTTTCTTTTGTTCGGCACGACAATCCCTCCATGTATTTATATAATAAACGATTTTTTAGAATAATTAAACACAAGATTACAAAAACCCTAATCTGTTCTTGTAAAACAGGCTGTACAATAAGTTGACGGGACTGTGCAATTGTGGTAAATTTAAATTGTTAAAAGGGAGTAGCTTGGAAATAAGAAGCCAACAGCCGGTGAATCTCACCTGGCTTCTTATCCCTTAATGGGAAAGCAAGACTTTTAACATATATTCGATATGCGGGTATATGTTAAAAGTCTTTTTTTTAACCGTAAAAATAAAATTCCTGTTATTACAATGCTTTTTAGGCATTAATCATTAATAAATATAAATATTAAATATTATAAATATTTAATATTAATAA
>JAMOAC010000130.1 GCA_023621975.1 Bacillota bacterium
ATAACATTCCTATTCCAAAGACATTCGACGAACTTCTTGAAGTATGTAAGACACTTAAGAGCAAAGGATATGTACCGATTTCTATAGTTGGTAAGGATGGATGGACTCCTAACCTTCATCTGTTACAGACAATGATTATGGTTGAAGACCCTCAGGTTGCAGTTGACCTGGCAAATAACAAGACTGACTTCACCAATCCTGTAGTAAGGAATGCACTTGAAAGGATCCAGAAACTGGTACAGGTAGGCGCATTTGCAGACGGTGTAACGAACATAGATTATGGTCCAGCAATGGAAATGTATACATCTGGTAAAGCTGCAATGTTAATGATGTTCTCATGGGAAGTTACGAACCTTGAAAGAGAGGCTCCTGACACAGACTTCATCGTATGGCCGACAGCTAAGGAAGGAAACGACACCAATGCATCAATCCAGTACTGGGGTGCTCCATTGAGCGGATATCTGGCATCTGCAAAGACTGAAGATCCTGAATTGGCTGCCAAGTTTGCAATGTTCTGCGCTACTCAGGATGCTCTGTTCTACAATATTGAAAACAAGATGCCTACTGCACTTGACACAGGTGTTGAAATTACAGATATGTCTCCATTGCTCAAGAAGAGCTTGGATCAGTTTAATGCAGCCCAGCTTAAGGTTCCTTCTCTCTGGTCTGCAGTATTCAACACCAAGATGTCAGCTGAAATTGCTACACTGAACAGCAAACTGTTAACAGGACAGTTTTCACCAGATGACTATATCGCTGCTATTAATCCAGTATGGGCTGAAAACTTTAAATAATTATTAAATCAACATTAGCATAAAATTAAGAATATAAAAACAATAACATCCCTATATGGCAAAGGCCATATAGGGATGTTACTGATTAACAGGTGATAGTATGGACAAGATTTACGGCAACAAATTAGCAATATTTTTATTCTCATTTCCTACGTTATTATTATTTACAGTATTTGTAATATACCCGATTTTTCCTGAAATTGTCATAAGCTTTCAAAACAACGATGGATTCAAAAACATGGGTTATGTAGGATTTCAGAACTATTCAAATGCTCTGCGTGACCCGGTTTTTTGGGAGGCAAACAAAAATACATTTATTATTGTGATAATTTCTACAGTAATTGCATTGCCTATATCGTTGGCTCTTGCACTAATAATGGATAGGCAGAGTGAATCCGTAAGACGATTTTTTAAGTTCAGCAGTGTGTTTCCTGCTGTACTTTCGGTAACTGTTATTGCGCAAATGTGGGTTGCCATATACGAGCCGCAGTGGGGGCTTCTTAATGGCATCTTAAGGGCAGTTGGACTGGATAAACTGACACTGGCATGGCTGTCTGACGAAAGGACAGTGGTTTTAGCAATAGCAGTAGCCTTTTTGTGGCAATACATTGGGTTGAATGCCTTGCTTTTTTATACGGGTATTAAGGCTATTCCAAAGACTTATTACGAAGCAGCGTTAATTGACGGCGCAGGGTTTATTAAATCCAGTATAAAAGTTACGATCCCACTTTTGAGAGAAACGATTAAGTATTTGCTGACAATCTCCATACTCGGATGTATGGGCCAGTTTGCCCATGTAAGAATCATGACAGCCGGAGGCCCCGGAACTGCTTCAAGGACCGTGATTTACCATTTGTATTATAAGGCATTTTCAGCATCTGATTTTGGTCAGGCCTGCGCGATTGCAGTAATATTTATAATCGAATGCCTGATAATAACATTCTTTATAAACAGATACGTGGCAAGAGAGAAAATAGAGTTTTAGATAGGTTGGTGAAACGGCCATGAAAAAATATAAGATTCTTAAAACAGTAATCAGTATTTTGATGATTTTGATAGGGATATCGTTTCTTTTTCCAATGTACTGGATAATCAATATATCGTTTAAAACAAGAAGTGAAGTGTATGATAAGTAAGCACTATCCTCATAACTGTATTTTTTGGCAGTATGTTTGCTTACTGTATCAGCAGAATGAAATGGAAATATAAGGGGCTTGCTTTAAGTTATGTTTCATTGGGCCTGATTGTGCCCGTGCAGGTGGTAATTATACCTATACTTATAATGACACGCAGCATGGGACTAAAAGGGACTCATATGGGTCTGATATTGCCTTATTCCGCTTTTGCTCTTTCTTCATGCGTACTAATGCTTTATGCATTTTTCAGGACATTGCCAATGGAGCTTGAAGAAGCAGCCTGTATTGATGGATGCAATATCTACCAAACTTTTTTCAAGATTATACTTCCTGTAATAAAACCTGCAATTTCAACACAATGTGTTCTAATATTCATGAATACGTATAATGAATTCTTCCTGGCATTCATTTTGGGTGCTGAGGACAAGATCAGGCCTTTGACGGTTGGACTGCTGAATTTCTTTGTAAGCATTGGCGTAAATCATTGGGGACAGATTGGTGCCGCAATGGTTATTACAAGCATACCTACGGTAATCGCATATGCGATTGGAAATGAGCAGATAGAAAATGCTTTAACTGCAGGTGCAATTCTTAAATAGTATATTACTACTGCACAGTAAAACAGTTGAATGTACTGTAAATGATGTTGCATGTGCAGCTTATTGGATAATATAATTAAAAACAATACCAAGGTAATGTAAGAGGGAACATACGCTTTAGAGGGAACATACGCTTGGTTTTTAACAGAAAGGGCATAAAAGCATAAAGTGGTATAAGAGCATTGGTATAAAAGCATATTGATAAAGAGCAGATTTGAGCCTCAATAAAATAATACGTAATAATACGTAAACATGGTTAATGTTGTAATGTTGTAATTATGAATAAAAAAATTCAGGGAATAAACAGTTTTTGGAATAGCAAAGAAAATAATTAATTTAATATAGAAATAAACTTATTCTTGAAAAACGGAAGGGTGTATATAATTGGAAAAGTTTAAGGTTGCCATTATTGGAGCGGGAAGTATAGGTTTTACAAGAGAAATGGTTAAAGACCTCTTGTCCGTGCCTGAGTTCAGAACAAACATGGAACTCAGCTTTATGGACATAAGTGAGAAAAATTTGGAAATGTCAGTAAAACTGATCCAGAGAGATATCGATGCAAATAACATAGATATCAAGATATTTGCCACAACGGACAGGAGAGAGGCGTTTAAGGACGCAAAATATGTTTTTAACTTTGTCCGTGTCGGCGGGCTGGAAGCTTTTAAATACGACGTTGAAATTCCCCTCAAATATGGCGTGGACCAGTGTGTTGGAGACACCCTCGGGCCGGGAGGGATTATGTATGCCCAGCGGGGTATTCCTGAAGTATTGAATTTTTGCAAGGACATCAGGGAAGTGGCCCGCCCCGATTGTATCATGCTCAATTATGCAAACCCGAATGCAATGATTACATGGGCATGCAATAAATATGGCAAAGTTCCAACAATAGGCCTGTGCCACGGGGTTCAGAATGGCATTAAATTAATTGCAGAGGCGCTTAACATTCCAGAGGATGAACTTGATATTGTTTGTGTCGGAATCAACCACCAAACATGGTATACTCAAATAAAGCATAAAGGAAAAGATGTGTCGGGCAGGCTGCTGGAGGCCCTGGAGAACCACCCTGTATTCAGTAAGCAGGAGAAAGTCAGGATTGACATGATGAAAAGATTCGGATACTTCAGTACCGAATCAAACGGACATTTAAGCGAATACGTGCCATGGTACAGAAAGCGCCCGGAAGAAATTATGAACTGGATTTCCATGGACAAATGGATTAATGGTGAGACGGCAGGATATTATCGTCACTGCTATGAAACACGAAACTGGTTTGAAGAGGACTTTCCCAGATGGCTGGAAGAAGAGCCATGGAAATATCCTGATAAAAATATGGGAGTTGAGCACGGTGCTCACATAGTTGAGTCCCTGGAAACCGGCAGGCTGTACAGAGGGTATTTTAATGTGGTAAATAACGGTGTTATCAAAAACCTTCCCGATGATGCCGTGGTAGAAGTTCCAGGCTACGTTGACGGGAACGGTATAAATATCCCTGTATATGGAGAGTTACCGTTGGGCTGTGCTGCGGTATGCAATGCAAGCATAAGCGTACAAAGACTGGCAGTTGAGGCGGCCGTTCGTGGGGATGATATGCTGCTGAGGCAGGCAATGATGATGGATCCGTTGACCGGAGCGGTATTAAATCCTCCTGAAATTTGGCAGTTGACTGATGAAATGCTTGTAGCTGAAGAGAAATGGCTCCCGCAGTATACCCAGGCAATTGAAAGTGCCAAAAAGAGGCTGGCTTCCGGCAACCTAATTCCTACTAAAAACTACCAGGGAGCAGCAAGGAAGAAAATAAAAACGGTTGATGAAATCAGAAAGGATGAAGAGGCTCAAAAGCAGTTAGGCCTTGTGGCACATAAGAATTAATTGCGTGAAGGTAGAGATTTGATTGAATTAATAAAGAAGAGAATGGCAATTAAGTGATTTATGAAAAAATAAATTAAATAATAAAGAATGAAATGATATGAAATAAATTAAAAAAATTATCAGGGTTAAAATAACCCTGATAATTTTTTTATAATAAAGGAGCAAAGAAAGGATAAAATTTGAATATTGAAATAATAGATCGCAACAGAAAATTAGCATAATATATAAAATATAAAAAATGTGTTAGAGGGTAATTTTGCCAACTGCTGTTGCGACTATTATATTTTTCAAAAAAACTTCAGTACCATAACCTGTCATGGCGACAACAGGATTTATTTCAGTTTTAACAATAACGTCTCCGCAAGCGCCACGATTCAGTGCTTCTTCACGGGCTAATCTTGAAGCTTCCTCGCATGCAGCGGCTGTAGCTTCTTCCAGTTCCGAGAATAAGCAGTTGTTTGAAGCACCATATATGACAAATTTATCACTCATAGGTCTTACTTCCAATGTACAGGATGCAGAAACATTTCCTGCAACGGCGCCAACGGCATTGACAACGCCTGCATTCTCAGGAATAATGCATTTTGTGCCCAAAGCACGGGCAACATCCGGCAGGAAAATATGAATGGGAGCTCCAACTCCTATCAGTACTGAAGAAGTAGTAAATCCGAATTTTAAGTGTTCGCTTTTTTCTCCCTGTGATATTTCCCATGCACGGTTTATAAAAGCCTTAAGTTCATTACATAAGCCAGTATCCTGGAATTCAGGCATGCTTTCTTTCAGCAAAATTCCTGCTATATTTAAGTACAGCTTCTTTTTTATCATATAGTACACCTTGTCGCAGAGTTCCTCCACACTCATTCCGGTGCAGCTGGCCAGAAATTGTGCTGCCAGTTCTGCAGCTGTGACACAGTAACGATTGAAATCCCCTTTAATATGCATGATATCGGTCGGGGTCAGACCGCAACGCATAACAATGCCTTCCTTTTCAAGGCGGTCAACTTTAAAACTGTATATGTCCCTTCCGATGGCGGCAGCTGCTTCAGAATAAATGAGAGGACCTTTTTTCAATGCCTCACAGAATTGCTTTTCCTCTTCGGTGTACAGGGAACTGCCGCTAATATCCTTTACAAGCGTAAAGAATTCATGGAGGAGCTGGGAATGCCTTTCCTTTACTTTAAGAAGATCCTGCAATTTAGGAATAATTTCCGGCCAACGGTCAGCGGCTATGGAAATAGGAATCACACGAACTGTATCCAGAATGAGCTGCCCGTACCTGTCATAACGAACGGCACTGTCTCCGCCGAGCCCTATCGTTTCAACATAAAAACCTTTAACGAAAGTTCGCCAGTTGCCGATGTTTATTCCGTCCCTGGTTTTGACGGGCATTCCGTTTCTGACCAGGCCTATATCCGTTGTGGTTCCGCCCATGTCAACGATAACCGCCTGATTTTCACCTGTTAAAGCGACGCCGCCGATAACACTGGCTGACGGGCCGCAAAAGATGGTCTCAACGGGATGCATTTCTGCAAATTCGTCTGACATCAGGCTCCCGTCGCTTCGCACAATTGCAATGGGGGCTGTGATATTTCTTTTCCTGAGGGCTTTTTTAATAGCTGCAAGGAATTCTTCCAACACAGGAATAAGCCGGCCGTTAAGGAGCGCGCTTGCCCCTCTCTTAATTGAATTCAGGTCGGAAAACAATTCGTGCCCGCAGACGACAGGGATATTATAATTCTTCTTAATAAGTTCTTTTGCTTCCTTTTCTAAAACAGCGCCGCTGCTCATGGCATTGAGCTGCACAATGCCTAAAGCCTCTGCATCCTTAAACCACTCTTTGCTTTCTTCCAGGAAGGCATCCCAGTCAGGTGCCTTGTTGATTTTTCCTTCAATGGTGATCTCAGCATCTAAAAAATATATTTGGCTCATATCAGTGAGACCGCATTCTCTGCCCACCATTTCTGCGATATCCCTGTCAACACCGATAAATAAAAGCTTGGCACGTCCACCCTTGTTTTCCACACAGGCATTGGTAGCAAGCGTAGTGGACAAAGACACAATTTCAGCTTTTTGTAAAAGATTCGGATCCAGACCATCCAGCGCGTTTAATATTCCGATTGACAGGTCATCTTTTGTTGTAAGGGCTTTTGCAGCGCATAATACTTTTTTGTTGTGAAAATCGTAAATTACTGCATCCGTATAAGTACCACCCGTGTCAATACCTATTCCTAATTTCATAAACATAACTCCCTTTTTTGTAAAAATTAATTTTCCGGACGTTTCAATGCTGCATCAAAAAATGCATCAATATTGCCAGGATAAATTCCCGGAGATAAATCACATCCGGTGGAAAGTCTCCAATTGCCGTGCGATGAATATTTTTCCATTAAGGTCATTACTACATTTTCTATTTCAGCCCGATTATCCGAAATTAATAACCGTGGATCTATATTTCCCATAACCAGCTTGTTGTTTCCGATTTTTTCGAGAGCGATATCGAGATTTACGTCGCTTCCGAAATGAAACCCATCGGCATTCAACTGTGATATTATATCAATGTGCGAATTTACCGCACCACAGTTATGATAAATTATTGAAAAACTGTCGTCCTGTAATTCTTCGATAATTTTATTTATGTAATTGTTTGAAAATTCATCCGTCATTGCGGGCGATATCATTGCAATCGAAGGTTCGGCCAAAATAACAGCAGAAGCACCGGCAGATTTATACACGGAAATATATGAAATCAAAAAATCTGTTATCTTTTCCAAAAATTTATGTACTGCATGCGGCTCCATCATGCAGTTCATCATAAAATTTTCAGAGCCATTCAACACCGATGCCAGGGTATAAGGGCCGGTAGCTCCGACAATCAGCGGCTTGTCCATTTGCGGGGCCGCAAGCATTACAGCCTCAATTAACGGATCTGTAATATCGTTGACTGGTTGTGGAATGGA
The DNA here is from genome assembly GCA_023621975.1 of Bacillota bacterium. The sequence continues at coordinate 7,359 of JAMOAC010000130.1, forward strand.
AGATTCCGTCAGCTCACTGATATCGGAATACAAAGGACTTCCTAACTTTGGGAAGTCGATTTCCGAAATGTATCATTCCATTCCAAAAGACGCCGCTTCACACCATATTTCAGTCATTCTTATGACAGTGCTTACAGGATATGT
>JAMOAC010000470.1 GCA_023621975.1 Bacillota bacterium
AGGCTGAAACGTGGATATGTAATTTTGACTGTTATAGCTGTTTTAATAGCTGTAATTTCCGTGTTTTTTGCCCTTGGTCAAAAAATTAATATAGCAGAAGCATTTTCGACTTCCAGGGAATTACCCATTTATTCGGTTGAATGTAATGACAAAAAAGCGGCTATAACGTTTGACTGTGCATGGGGTGCCAGTGACATACCAGATATTCTTAACACTTTGAAGAACGAGAATGTTAAAGCGACGTTTTTTTTGGTGGGACAGTGGGCAGAAAAATATCCTGAAATGGTAAAAATGATATTTGAGGAAGGCCATGATATAGGTAATCATTCGTATTCACACTTCAGGATGGGAACATTGAATGAGGAAAAAGTAAAAGAAGAAATAATAAAGTGCGGTGAGGTTATCAAAAATATAACAGGAAGAAGCATTGACTTATTCAGAGCACCTTACGGAGATTATAACAACACGGTAATCAGGACTGCTAGAAAACTTGGATATTACACAATTCAGTGGGATGTTGACAGCCTGGACTGGAAACAGGAAATCAGCAAGGAAGAAATATTGTCGAGAATAACAAATAAAATTCGACCCGGTTCAATAATACTATTCCATAATGACACGTCACATACTGCAAAAATCCTTCCGGAAATCATACGCACATTGAAAGCGCAGGGTTACAGCTTTGTGCCTGTCTCCAGCCTGATAATGAGGCAGAATTATTCCATAAATCATGAGGGAAGGCAAATAAGGAATAAAAGTAAAAATGTGAAAACTGAAAATCTTCATGATTTTACTTTAAATACATAAAAAAAGCTAAATAAGTAAAATATAAAATTGCGTACCTAAATATCTGAAAGCAGTTTAGCAAATATTATTAGGTGAAATGAGGTTAACTGGTATGCTCGTGACAGGCATTGTCGGTGGTGCGGATAAAGCTCAGACAGCAGACCTTATATGCTCCATTTTCTCATCAGCGGGAGAAAAAATAAGTGTAATAGATTCGGGCAGTATAACAGGATTGGACAAAAAAAAGTTGAATTCTTATATTGAGGAACTTAGGAAAAATCAAACTTATGTTCTGTTAATTAAGACTGATATAAGGGATATTGAAAAAGATTTTTTTGAGAATCTGAATTTTGATATTATGTTATACACCGATAAAGCCGATGATTTATATAGTGTTGACGATGAGCATTATGTTGCGCTTATGAGAAAAGTTTTTTCAATGGTTGACGAAAAGGGCACTTTAATAGTAAATGCCGATGATGTTGACAGTATTTCGTTTTTGCAGGGAATGAAATACTATACGATAACATACGGGTTTAACAGGAAATCAAGTGTAACTACGTCAAGCATGGGTGATAATGTATTTAAGGACGGTTTTATTTATTGTCTCCAGAGGTCAATAACGGCAAAGAACGGTCTTGTGTTTGAACCTCAGGAGTACAAGCTTAATATAGATCAGCACAAATATGACGGCCGGAACATACTTGCTGCGGTAACGTTTGTTTTGGTATGTGGTATTGACATTTTTAAATAAATTGTATTTTTAATTATTTAGGTAAATGGTAGTTTAATGTTAAAGCGGTGTTTTAGGACAGGATATTTACATAACTACTCATCAGCAAGATATTATGTAAATGTGTACCATGATATTTTTTTTGCAATATTAAATGTGGCTTATGATTTTACAATAAATAAATTTAATAAATTAACGGAATATGGAGTGATGCTCTTTGTACAAAGAATAAAATGTTTACATCAATCTAGGGGAGAAAGGAAAGCCCGTAAAAAATTACTTCTAAAATGTGGCTTTCACGAATAAACATTTAATTAGATGAATTTAGATAATATACATATGAGCCTTAGAGAGGAGAGTGGGGGTCGGATGGTCGGAAACATTATTGAAAACAACATGGTGACCATTTCCGGTAAAATAATTACAGAGCCAGAATTTAGTCATGAGGTATACGGGGAAGGATTTTATAAATTTATACTTGAAGTGCCCAGATTAAGTGAAGTAACTGATAAAATTCCTGTAACAATATCCGAAAGGCTTATTTCCAAAGATGAAATACAAGTGGGTCGATTAGTTGAAATAGAGGGTCAGTTCCGTTCGTATAACAGCTATAACAATGAAGGCAATAAGCTTGTGCTGACAGTTTTTGCCCGTGAAATAAATTTTATAGATGATGAGAAAAAAATTAAAAACCCCAACCAGATATTCCTGAACGGATTTATTTGCAAAAAACCTGTATACAGAACAACTCCTTTTGGAAGGGAAATAACGGATATCCTGTTGGCCGTCAACAGGCCTTACAATAAATCAGATTATATCCCTTGCATAGCATGGGGAAGAAATGCCAGGTATTCTGAAGGATTGTCAACTGGTGATAATATCAAAATATGGGGCAGAATTCAGAGCAGGCCGTATCAAAAGAGATACGAAACCGGTGAAGTGGTTGAGAAAGTCGCATACGAGGTTTCCATTTCTAAAATGGAGGTCGTAAAAAGAGCAGAAGAAGATGCCTCAAAGAAAAAGGCTGAAAAAGCAGAAAGCTGAGGACAAGGAAAGTTAGAGGCAAAACAGGGTTCTGAAGGCAAAAACAGGGAGTTGATGGTGATACATAGTGTCGAATACATAACCTGATTAAGTGAAATATTAATTGTTAACATTGTAAAATATAAAAACAGTTCAATCACATCAAGTATTGAGCTGTTTTTATTTTGCCTGAATAATAAAACATTTATATACTTGCTTTGTATATTGATTTAATGTTAGATATATGATATATACTGTTGTTTTTTGTTAAAATATATATGTGTGTTGGTAAGAATTATTTTGATAATAACTGAAAGCAAGGATTTATCATGATTAAAAAGGGAGATATAATACTGGTTGCCGTTATTGCTGCATTGGTTATAGCCGGGTTTGCAGGCTATAACTTTTATAAGGGCACCCATAGGGACGGCAGAAAAATTGCTGTTATAAAGAAAAATAACGAAACAGTCAGGGTTATTGACCTTGATAAAGTTGAAAATCCTGAGCGGATTACCATAGAAGGCAAATATACAGATATCATTTTGGTGGAAAAGGGGAGAATAAGGTTTGAAGATGCCAACTGCCCTGACCTGGTATGTGTGAAAACCGGATGGTTGTCCAAAAATGGTGACCTTGCGGTATGCCTTCCCAATCAGACGATTGTCAAGATTGAGGGTGACACCGAAGAGATTGATGGAACGGTTTATTAAAATTATATATTTAATTATATTAATCTGAATGAAACATTAAGCGGGGAAAATAAATTGAAGTCGACAAAAAAGCTTGTTTTGTTATCATTAATGATTTCCCAGGCACTGGTGCTATCCTATGTAGAATCATGGATACCTGTTCCGGTACCTGTACCAGGTGTAAAATTGGGACTTGCCAATATTGTTACCATGACTGTAGTTGCTTTTATGGGGCCAGCCGAAACTTTTATGTTAGTTTTGCTTCGCTGCCTGCTTTCATCAATGTTCGGCGGCGGAATTATCGTATTTTTATTCAGCATTGCCGGCGGGCTGCTAAGCGCTGCAGTTATGCTGGTATTATATAAAAAGTTTTCCAGGCTATTCAGTGTCATAGGTATAAGTATTGCGGGAGCCATATCCCACAATATAGGGCAGATAGTAGTTGCATCCATAGTCATGAAGGAAATTTCGGTATTCGGCTACCTGCCTGTCCTGTTTGTATCAGGCATAATTACAGGTTGTTTTGTGGGGCTTTGCAGTAGTTTATTAATAAATGCGCTTAGAAAAACAAACATATTTAAATAATTAACTAAAGTAAGGTTGTGGGTGAACTTGTGGAGCAGATATCCTGAAATTGCAAATGAAATGCAGCTGGTTGAAAAAACCATAATAGAAAATGTATATTCGAAAAACAGCCTTCTAAACAGTATTACCAGAGAGCTTGTTAATTCCGGCGGAAAGAGGCTTAGGCCTGCTTTTGTCATACTATCGGCCAAGTTCGGAGAATATGACGAGAAGAAGGCAATAAAATTGGCAGGAGCTATAGAAATACTGCATACTGCCACTCTGGTCCACGATGATATAATAGATCGCTCAAAGCTAAGACGCGGCATACAGACGGTTTCAGAAAAGTACGGCATAGATATGGCCATATATACCGGTGATTTCCTGTTTACAAAAGCCATAATGCTGTTATCGGACAGTATACCCCTTGATAATCTTGAAATATTGGCAAGGGGCATAAAAACAATTTGCGAGGGAGAGGTTAGCCAGTTTCAGGACAAGTTCAACCTGGATGTAAGCATTTTGTCATATATAAAACGGATAAGCCGTAAAACAGCTGTTATGTTTAGTGCTGCATGTGCCCTTGGAGCAGACATATCCAAATGCAGTGAAGATGTCAAAAAGAATCTTATGAGGTTCGGGCTGTACTACGGCATAGCTTTTCAGATAAGGGATGACCTTAACAATATGATTTCCAATGTAGGAACTTCCGGAAAGCCTGTTGGCAGCGATTTTATGGAAGGCGTCATTACACTTCCCGTAATCTATGCTTTAAGGCAGAATAAGGATGCAAGGGGCATACTGGAGAAATTTATAGGCAAAAAGGGCAAAATGACTCTCGATGATATTAAAATTGTTACAGATATTGTAAAAGAAAGCGGGGGAATTGACAGATCCGTAAAACTGCTTAAAAAGTATGTGGACAGGGGAATAAACGTACTTAAAGCCGTTCCGGACAATGTATACAAAGATATTTTTTACGATTTGATTAGTTCCCTTTGGTAATGAAAAAGGTGATAGACATGAGTTTAATTGCCTCGGTTGTATTGGACAACTGCACAAGGGATTTTGATATAGAGTACCATTACATGGTACCTGAAAATCTTTCATGCTGTGTTCAACCGGGAATAAGAGTTATTGTACCTTTCGGGAGGTCAAACAGGCCTGTCGAAGCCTATGTGCTGAATGTGCTTGAAGACGGTGAAACGAGGGAATTGAAGGAAATTAAGAAAGTGATTGATGACAGGCCTTTATTGAATGAAGGAATGCTGAGACTGGCCAAATGGATGAAAAAAAGGTACATTTGCACTTATTCGGACGCAATCAGGTGCATGCTTCCGGCAGGGATAGGCGTTAAGAGCATCAGGACAATTAAGCTGCAGGAAGAATGGGAAGCACAAAAGGAAATTAACATAAAGTTAAAAGGAAATATGAAAAAAATAGTTGATTTGTTAAAAGAACGGGGAAATGAGTGCGAGTATGATAAATTGAAAGAAGCCGCAGGCATAAGGAACTTTTCCAGGTACATAAATGCACTTGAAGAACAAGGCATAATCAAGATACACGAACAATATAATTCCGGTGTCAGTGAAAAGACGGTCAGAGTGGCATATCTTAAAGTTCCGGAAGAAGTTGTCATTGAAGAAATTGAGAGCAACAGGATAAAGAGGATTCAGCATATTCGAGTGCTACAAATGCTGCTGGACAATGAGTACATTTCTGTTGCAGATATAACAAGGTTTGCCGGGGTTTCACCCTCTGTTCTTGACACATTGAAAAAATACGGATATATAGATTTTAAAGAAATGGAAGTAATCC
>JAMOAC010000129.1 GCA_023621975.1 Bacillota bacterium
AGAGGTATACCTCTTGACTATAACTCCAGGGAAAAAAGGTATAACTGGGAATTGGTATTCTGCGAACTGTATGCCGGGGCAAAATACCAGAACAACACAGGCGAAAACTACGAGTACAGCCTTGGGCTCAACGGCCTCGGATGCTGTGCCACGCAGTACAGTTCGGAATATATGGATGTTACAGTATTTAGAGACGGATACAGGTATGATTTGCATTTCGAGAAGGGTGAAAATATAGGTGGCCTGATAAAGCAAAAATGCGACTATGAGAGCACCGGCACAATTATTAAGTGGAAGCCGGACATAGAAGTTTTTACGGACATAGACATCAAACTTGATTATTTTCAAACGGTGTTGAAAAAGCAGGCGGTTGTTAATGCAGGACTGACTTTTAAACTGTATGATGAAGAGTCAGGCGAGACATATACATACCTTTATGAAAATGGGATTGTAGATTATGTTAAGGAAGTAAGCCAGGATAAGGGTATAACGGATGTACAATTTTTTGAAACCACAGCAAAGGGCAGGGACAGGGAGGATAAGCCTGAATACAAGGTGAAGATGCAGATTGCTTTTTGCTTTAATTATGAAATAAATTTACTGGAGTATTATCATAATTCCAGTTTTCTTGAGCACGGAGGCTCACCGGATAAAGCGGTGAAATCAGCGTTTGTAAGCGAGATAGACAAGTGTATCAAAGAGAGAAATCTGTACAATAAAAATGAATCCAAAATAACTTTCGCAGACATTCAGGACAGCCTTATACTGGTGACAAATTCCTTTTCAACAATTACAAGCTATGAGAATCAGACAAAGAAATCAATTAATAACAGATTCATCCAGGAGGCAATGACAGACTTTCTGAAGAAACAGCTTGAGATCTACTTTATTGAAAATAAAGCTGATTGTGATAGAATAATTGAGCAAGTGCTGATTAACAAAAGGAGCAGAGAGACGGCCGAGAAGACCAGGGTCAACGTCAAAAAGAAGCTGGGCGGTACCATAGATGTCGTAAACAGGGTAAAGAAGTTCGTGGATTGCCGTACCAAGGATGTAAACAGGCGGGAGCTTTATATTGTGGAAGGAGATTCGGCTCTAGGTGCGTGCAAATTAGGCAGGGATGCTGAATTTCAGGCAATAATCCCTGTCAGGGGGAAAATCCTGAATTGTCTTAAAGCTGAATATGACAGCATATTTAAAAATGAAATAATCGTTGATCTTTTGAAAGTGATCGGATGCGGTGTCGAAATCAAGTCAAAGCACAATAAGGACTTGAATACTTTTGATATAAACAATCTCAGGTGGAGTAAAATAATAATCTGCACTGATGCCGATGTAGACGGGTATCAGATAAGGACTCTTATTCTTGCAATGCTGTATAGGCTGGTGCCTACGCTTATACATATCGGTAAAGTATATATTGCCGAATCGCCCCTTTTTGAAATCAGGACGAAAGACAAGACATATTTTGCCTATACCGAGAAGGAGAAGAACGAAATAATATCAAAAATTAAGGGAAAATATACGATACTTCGTTCAAAAGGACTTGGTGAAAATGAGCCTGAAATGATGTGGGAAACAACAATGAATCCTGAAACACGGCGACTTATCCAGGTGGTACCGGATGATATAAAAAGGACAGAGGAAATGTTTGAACTGCTTCTTGGTGATAACCTTTCCGGCAGGAAAGCGTTTATAGAAGAAAACGGTCATTTGTATATGGATATGATTGATGTCAGTTGACAGATGTATATTCAGCTGATAGATGTATGTTCAGTTGATAGATGTGTATTCATTTGATTGATGTATATTCAATTGATAGCTGTATATTCAGTTGATTGATGTATTTTCGTTTGACTAAATTTATTTTGGGGGAATAAGAAAATCATGAAGGAAAATAACCTGGTGGAACAGAAAATAACCGACACATTGGAGAAAAATTACATGCCCTATGCCATGAGCGTCATTGTGTCCAGGGCAATACCTGAGATAGACGGGCTTAAACCTTCTCATAGGAAGTTGCTATATACAATGTATAGAATGGGCCTGCTTTCAGGCAACAGGACAAAATCAGCAAACGTGGTCGGACAGACAATGAAACTTAATCCTCACGGAGATGCTGCCATATACGAGACTTTGGTCAGGCTTACGAGGGGAAACGAATCCCTGCTGCATCCCTATGTAGACTCCAAGGGCAATTTCGGAAAAGTTTATTCCAGGGATATGAAATATGCCGCTGCCCGTTATACTGAAGTAAAGCTTGACAGCATATGCGAGGAATTGTTTGCAGATCTTGACAAGAATGCGGTTGACTTTGTTGACAATTATGACGGAACGCTCAAGGAGCCTGTTATTTTGCCTGCAACATTCCCAAGCATACTTGTGAACCCGAATCAGGGTATTGCAGTAGGAATGGCAAGCAATATCTGCAGCTTTAACCTCCGGGAAGTGTGCGAAGCAACCATACAGTACATAGAAAATGGTGATACGGATTTTATTAAATATCTTAAGGCTCCTGATTTTTCAACTGGCGGCCAGATTATATACAATGAAGATGATATTCGCGAAATCTACCGGACTGGCAAGGGTAGCTTCAAGCTAAGGGCGAAATACAACTATGACAAGAAAAACAGCTGCATTGAAATATACGAGATACCATATACCACGACATCGGAAGCAATTATAGATTCAATATCTGACCTCATTAAAGCCGGAAAGATTAAAGACATTGTGGATGTAAGGGATGAAACGGACCTTAACGGATTGAAAATAACTTTGGACATAAAGAAAAGCGCTGACCCGGACGCGGTAATGAACAGGCTTTTTCAGCTCACTCCTTTGCAGGATACTTTCAGCTGCAATTTTAATATTCTTATTGACAATAAACCTAAGGTACTGGGCATTAAAGGAATACTTGACGAGTGGATAAAATTCAGAATAAATTGCATAAAGCGCCAGATAATGTTCGATTTGAATAAAAAATCAGAAAAACTTCATCTGCTGCTTGGACTTAAGAAAATACTGTTTGATATTGACAAGGCGATAAAAATAATAAGAGAAACCGAACAGGATTCGGAAGTAGTTCCAAATCTTATGGAAGGTTTTGAAATAGACCGTGTCCAAGCGGAATTCATTGCTGAAATAAAGCTGAGAAACCTTAACAGGGAATATATATTAAACCGCGTAGAAGAGGTTGAAACACTCAGGAAAGAAATAGAGGAACTTAAAAGTACCCATGAAGACGAGAAAAAAATTAAAAAGATTATAACAAAACAGTTGAGAAACGTAGCAAAGAAATACGGGCAGCCAAGGCGTACAGAGATAGTGCCGGAGGAAAATGTTGAGAAAATATCAGCAGAGCACATGATTGAAGACTATAATTTGAAGCTGTTCCTCACAGAGCAGAATTACTTTAAGAAAATACCCCTTACTTCATTAAGAGCCAGCGCTGAACAGAAACTGAAGGAAGACGACGTGATAATACAGGAGCTTGAAACTCATAATAAGGCTGACTTGCTTCTGTTCTCAAACAAATGCACGGTATATAAATTAAAGATATACGAAATTACGGACAGCAAGGCAAGTGCCATGGGAGATTATCTTGCGAACATGCTTGAGCTGGAAGCTGATGAGAAAATCATTTACATGGCTGCGACAGACGATTACAGCGGATATATGCTGTTTGCATATGAAAACGGTAAGGTTTCAAAGATTGAGATGAAGAGCTATGAGACAAAAACCAACCGCAAAAAGCTTGCCAATGCTTACTCCGATTTGTCTAAGGTTGTAAGTATCATGCACCTGGACAGTGATGCCGATCTTGTAGCTTTCAGCAGCATAAACAAGGTACTGGTATTCAATACGGCAAGTATCAATCCAAAATCCACAAGAAATTCCCAGGGTGTCCAGGTGCTGAAAGAAAAAAAAGGGAGCACAATGACAAGGGTAGTAAGGCTGGAAGAATCGGGGCTAAAAAACGTTGATTATTACAGGACCAAGAACATACCTGCAGTAGGATGCTATTTAAGGCCGGAAGATATGGAAGACAAGCAGACAATGCTGGAGTTTTAACTGTCTATTGCTACAGGCTGCCTGTATGCCATGCTGCTCAGGATTTTTTCTGCTTCTGCAATATCCAGTCCGGTTATGTTCATTTTTTTGATATCTCCCTCGCCGATGCCGGTGTTTATGCAGTCGTACAGGTAATATACGGCCTGTGGCTTGAATCCCAATAAATGAGCTCCTATGGTATCAACAGCCACAGGGTCGGTCCCGCTTATAACAATACCCGTATTAATCGGAATGCCTCCCGAAGGTCCGGTTCCGACCATGGCCGGGCTTGCACTTAAAATTGACAGGTCGATGGTAATTTTTTGTGCCATTGCCCGTATGAACCCGTGGAGATTTTTATGTATGCCCATGTTCTTCTTTGGGTATCCGTGCTCCTCGGCAGGCGGCCAGCCCATTGCTATATTCTTGATTCCTGCTGAAATTGCGGCTTCCTGGTGATATTTAAGCTGGGTAAAGGAAATGAGGAATGTCATTTCTTCGTAAAGTTTATTAATGTTTGTAGCCGATGGTGAGTCATGATTCAGTTCGATCCTGGTAAAAGGCCCCTTGTTTAAATCTACGAACTCGACACCTTCGGATTGTATTATTTGGCTGAAACCTATAGCATTCATTATTTCCGTTGTGTCTCTTTCGCCGGAACCTGTTGCGACAACAATTCTTCGCGGATTGTTTTTCTTTGCAAACCTTATAACCGTCCTCAGGCTTTCTGTTCCGACAACCACACCTGTTTCCGGTGTTTGCTGCTGTACCCAGTTTGGCGTTATTACCACAACATCATTACTGTTTATCAGATTGTCTGCCTGAATCAAATTAAGGGATTCAATTATTGCCGCGCTTTCATCCTGATTTCTTGCAATTCCTATATCGGGAGAATTTCTTCTTCGTTGCCTCAAAAAAAATCACCTCATTTATTTACTTGCCCAATGAGGTGATTTTTATGCAAAGCAATTTGTCTTTCAAAATGTTCTCTTTGTATTGTTATGATTATATTATTGCATCACTTGCGGTTATTTCCTGAAAAACTCGTCGTATATTGCCCTGATTGCCCTTTCGAGGTCTTCGGACTTAATGCCGAGCATGATGCTTACTTCTGAAGAACCTTGATTGATGATTTCTATATTTACATTAGCTTTTGCAAGTGCACCAGTTATACGGCAGGCAATGCCGATGGTACGCTGCATTCCTTCGCCTACAACCATAATGAGCGCAATATCGTGCTCAACGGTTATGTCGTCCACTGCCAGTTCATTTTTAATTCTTTCAATAATTCTCCGCTCAGTATCGCTATCCATCTGATTTTCCCTCAGTATTACGGACATATGGTCAATACCTGACGGAATATGCTCATAGGAAAGGTGTTCATCTTCAAGTATGCGGAGTACCTTGCGCCCGAACCCTATTTCCCTGTTCATCAGATATTTGCTTATGTAAATGCAGCAGAATCCTCTGTCTCCTGCAATTCCGACAACCGGCCTGGTTATTTTTTCGCGCTTGAGTACTATTGTAGTGCCGGGAGCTGACGGATTATTGGTGTTC
>JAMOAC010000154.1 GCA_023621975.1 Bacillota bacterium
GGAGCTACTCCCTTAAATCCGTCAAGGAGAGGAATCTCCCTTTCCCTGATTTGTCTCTGAACAATTTCTGACAGTACTTTTTCATAATCGGAGCCGGGCTTGAAAAGTTCAAACAGCTGATAATTCTTTCCAGTGTTTATATCAAAATTTAAAGACTTAATAATGGTAAGTCCATGCGCTGCGTGCTGCTGATATGTATAGTTGATCAAGGAAAGGCTCAGCACTCCGCGCTCATTTGTTTTTATTTCATAATAGCCGGTTACACTTGTCGTCTGAGGGCTCTGATAATATCCCTGTTCTATAATAAGCCTGTTTACCAGACTGTATATCTGCTGATTCACCTTAAGTATTGCATTGGAATTCGCACCGGCTACAATAACCGGATAATATACATCGAGATTTGGCCTTACAATCCTACTTGTTATTATTTGTACAGGAAGTTGAATACTGCTCATACCCATCCCTTCTTTTTCAGATTAAATATCACTATAATATAAGCTATTCAACTTCCTGTATAATTGTCATTGTTTTTTACAAATTAAAGTTCTTTAAAAAATCAAGTTTGGTGTAATCCTTTTCCAGCCGTTCCCTTAAATACCTCCGCGATATATAAGCCAGTTCTGACAGAACCTCGTCAGAAACGTCAAAATTAAACAATTGTTCCATTCTCGAGTGCACAATATGGAAAAGTGCCTTTACCGTACCGGGTGCGATGCTTATTGCATATGGATCATTTGAAATGCAATCTTTTGCAGGACATATAATTCCGCAATTTTTAAAACTAAAATAGGCTCTATCCAATTCATTCTTTCCACATACCATGCACCCGTTTACAAAAGGTGCATATCCAAGTATTACCATCAACCGTATTTCAAATATTTTCACAAGCAGTTCAGGCTTTCTGTTTGTTTTTGCAAGCATATAGAGAGTATTTAGAAGAAGCTGTAATACTCGTGAAGAAGGCTGATTTTCAACATCATTTATTATATCAATCAGGTGGGCAGAATATGTCAATTTAACTATATCATTCCTTATCTCATAAAAGGGCTCTATTACTTCGCATGAGTTTATCGAATACATATCCCTGCCCTTGAACAGCACAAAATCACTGTAACATAACAACTGTGAACACGCTACAAGCTTGCTTCTGGGCCTTCTGGCACCTTTGGCATGGGCATAAATTTTACCATGGCTTTTCGAAAAAATTGTTATTATTTTATCAGCCTCACCTGTATTTACCTCTTTGATTACAATACCTTTTGTTTTTAAATAACTCATCCGACTAACCCCTAAAAATCTTTTCAGAAATACGACAAATCTAAATCAAGCGTTGCTTGGAGCTGCCTCTTCCCTGGCTTTTTTCGTTTCTTCTTCAAGTGCCTTTTTGTTTCTCTCTATTTCTTTCAGGAAAATATATGATTCAATACTTCCCGTATACTCAAAAGTCTTCCATGCAAAATCTCTAAGCATTTAATGTAATCCCCCTTCGATTAGAGTGTGTATCTCAATATTTAGGTTTCTCTAAAAAATTTTTTGTATACTTGAAAATTTATGTCTTGTTACATTGTGCTGGTTGAAGCGGGACTAACATTAAAAGCATAACCTGACAGCCATGACAGACATATTGCTAATTATAACCTAATATTTTCAACATCTGGTTGCTGTTTCTCCAGTCAGGTTTTACTTTAACCCACAATTGCAGGAAGACTTTTGAACCAAGCAGATTTTCTATTTCCTGTCTTGCGCTCGTACCGATATTTTTCAGCATTCTTCCCTGCTTGCCTATCAAAATGCCTTTATGCGATTCCTTTTCACAGTAAATATTGGCCTGAATATCAATCAAATCCTTATCCTCTCTTTTCTTAAATGAAATAATCTCAACACCCACTCCATGGGGTACTTCTTCATTCAAATGATGAAGTATCTTTTCCCTGATAAGCTCTGCCACAAGTACCCTTTCCGTTTGGTCGGTCAGCATGTCATCGGGAAAATATTTTGGTCCCTCAGGGAGGTTTTCCTTTAATTCGGCCATGATTATATCCGTTCCGTCTCCGGTTAATGCAGAAATCGGAATAATTGACTTAAAATCAAATATATC
>JAMOAC010000016.1 GCA_023621975.1 Bacillota bacterium
TACGAGAATATCAATCCTGCCGAACAGTTCCAATGTTTTTTCAACTGCAGCATTTATCTGATCGCTTTTTGTTACGTCGACAACAAGCCATACTGTCTTTCTGCCTGTTTCCCTCTCAATTTCCTCCGCTGCGGCTTTCACTTTATCTTCCTGGACGTCGCAAAGTACAACATAAGCGCCATGCTCAGAATACATCTTGGCTATTGCCTTGCCTATTCCCTGAGCAGCTCCGGTTACTATTGCAACTTTGTCTTTTAACAGCATATCGCCCATCCCCCTAAATTAACATGGTATATGGATTTTCAAGTAAATCCTTAATCCTGCTTAAAAACTGTGCTGCCAGCGCACCGTCAATCAGTCTGTGGTCTACTGACAGAACAAGCTTCATAATCTTTCTTACCGTTATTTCTCCGTTTTTCACGCAAGGAGTATCAACGGCCTTGCCAACTGCAAGTATACCGCTTTCAGGCGGGTTAATTATGGCAGCAAATTCATCTATGCCATACATACCCAGGTTGGATACGGTAAATGATCCTCCGCTCATATCGTCCAGTGTCAATTTTCCATTCCTTGCCCTCTCTATTAATTCAGCAGCACATTTATTAATTTCCGACAGGCTTAATTTATCTGCATTTCTTATTACAGGAACCACAAGCCCGTTGTCAACATTTACCGCTATTCCGACATTTACTTCTCCGTGGTAAATCATATCATCATTGTCAAGCGAGACATTTATATCCTCATATTCAGCCAATGCCTGCGCAACAGCTTTTACAATGATGTCATTAAGTGAAAGCTTTCTTCCTGTCCTGGCCGCCACGAGCTCTTTTACCTTTTCCCTCAGCTCTACTACATCCGTTACATCAACCGTAGTTCCAAAGTAAACATGAGGAATATCATGTTTACTTTGGGATAACCTACGTGCTATAACTTTTCGCATGCGGGAAAGGGGAACTCTCCTGTCGCCTGGTCTTGCCTGGGCTGTTTCTCCTTCTGCGGCTTCTGCAGCTTTCGTTGAAGGTTCATCATTAACGGATTGTGCAGATTCTTTCGATTCGTTCATTTGCTGTATTGCTGTAATAATATCTTCTTTTACTATTCTGCCGTTCGGGCCGGTTCCTTTTATCTTCCTGTAGTCTATGCCGTTTTCCTCGGCCATTTTCTTTGCAACCGGCGATATTTTGATGTCTGCATCGGATATGCCTTCATCTCTGCTTTCACTTTTGACATCGGCACTGGTACCGCCCTGCTTTTGCTCTTCTATTGCCCTGAGTATGTCTTCCTTAACTATTCTTCCGCCTTCGCCGGTACCTTTGATCTTGGTATAGTCGATATTGTTCTCCAGCGCCAGTCTTTTTGCAAAAGGTGAAATGGATACCCTGTCTCCTTTTTCCTGTTCGATGCTTTCACCGGCATTTGCTGACTGATATGCTTCCAGTTCTTCCTTGCTTCCAATCAGGCAGATGGGTTCGGCAACGTTCCTGTCTTCTCCCTCTTGGGCGAGGATTTTCAGTATATATCCTTCTCCGGAAGATTCTACCTCGGAGTTTAATTTATCCGTCTCAATTTCCGCTACTCCTTCGCCGGCCTTTACATAATCCCCGACTTTTTTCAGCCATCTCGTAATGGTACCATAGGTCATTGTTAAGCCCAGTTTAGGCATTATAACTTCCTGTGCCATTTTTTTCTCCCTTCCCTAGAACAATTCTTTAACCTGGAACATCCCTTTAACCTAGAACATTTCCTTAACTGCCTTTACTATCTTATCGGTAGTAGGAAGTACATAATTCTCCAATACAGGGGCAAAGGGTACAGGACAATCCGGACTTCCAAACCTCTTGACAGGTGCATCCAGGTAATCAAATGCCTGTTCAGAAATTATTGCTGCAACTTCGCTTGCAACACTGCAGGTAAGCCATGTTTCCTGCAAGCACAGAGCCCTGTTTGTCTTCTTGACGGAATTAATGATTGTTTCTACATCCAATGGTTTTGTTGTCCTCAGGTCAATTACTTCAACGCTGATGCCGTCCTTTTCCAAGATCTTTGCAGCTTCAAGAGCCAGATGAACCATGTATGAATAAGTAATTATGGTTATATCCTTTCCTTCTCTCTTTATATCTGCTTTTCCAAATGGAATCAAAAATTCAGGATCATCAGGAACCTCACCCTGCATCTGGTAGCACAGACGGTGTTCAAGGAATATTACCGGGTTATTGTCCCTTATTGCCGTCTTAAGCAATCCCTTTGCATCTGCAGGAGTGGAAGGTACTGCAACCTTTAATCCTGCAACAGCCGAGAACCATGCCTCAAACATATGTGAATGCTGAGCACCTGCAGAACCGTATCCTCCGCATGGCAGCCTCATAACCATTGGAATGCTCAGTGAGCCTCCGAACATATACCTCATGTTTGCTGCCTGGTTTACAAGCTGGTCAGATGCAATTGTAACCCAGTCACCAAACTGCAGTTCAACAACCGGCCTCAGGCCTGTTGCTGCAGCCCCTACAGCCAGTCCTGTATATCCTGCCTCTGAAATTGGCATATTCATTACTCTGTGTGGTCCGAATTCTTCAGCAAGGCCCCTGGTTACTCCAAAGGCTCCTCCATAGTAAGCCAAATCTATCCCTATACATAACACGTTTTCATCGCGTCTCATTTCTTCAGCAATAGCTGCACCCAGTGCTCTCGAAAATGACATCCTACTCACAGTATTTTCCCCCTTATACTTGTATTAATATCGTTAATTGGCATATACGTCTTCCAATGCGCTTTCAGGACGCGGATCCGGACTGTTTTCCGCAAATTCAATTGCTTTTTCTATAGCTTCTTCTACTTCCTTCTTGATCTGATTTATGCCATCTTCGTCAATGATGCCTTCAGCTATCAGCCTCTTCGGATAAACGACGATCGGGTCTTTCTTCTTCCAGGCTGCAAGCTCTTCCTTATCCATGTACGAATCAGTGTCTCCGACGAAATGCGAATAGTATTTGTATGTCTTGCACTCGATAAGAGTCGGCCCTTCTCCTCTTCTTGCCCTGTCTATGGCTTCTTTTGCGACCTTGTATACTTCATCAGGATCAGTTCCGTCAACAATTACTCCAGGTATTCCATATGCCTGAGCCCTTACGGCAATGTCTTCCACCTTCCTGACGGTAGTCTGCCTTGTACTTACTCCGTACAGATTATTCTCGCAGACATATACAACAGGCAGGTCAAATGCAGCGCCTATGTTGATTGCTTCATGGAAGGTTCCCTGGTTGCTTGCACCGTCTCCGAAGAAGCAAACTGCGACTCTGCCGTTCTTTTTATATTTAGCGCTCAGAGCAGCACCGGTTGCAATTGGAATACCGCCTCCGACAATTCCGTTTGCGCCAAGCACGCCCAGTTCGGGAGCAGCAATGTGCATTGAGCCGCCCTTTCCTTTGTTGTATCCTGTTTCCTTTGCAAAAAGTTCAGCCATCGCCTTGTTTATATCTCCGCCTTTGGCTATAAGGTGACCATGACCTCTGTGAGTACTGGTGATGTAATCATCCTTGTTAAGTGCTGAACATACTCCAACTGCTATTGCCTCTTCACCTACATACAGGTGGAAGAATCCGGGCAGCTTGTTTTGCATGCTCAACACCCTGACCTTTTCTTCAAACACCCTTATGGTATACATGTCTCTGAACATCTTAATTCTTAATTTTGAATCCATTATTAGACCCCCTTGCAATGTACATTTTTCTAGGTAGTGCTCGTGCCTAGTCTGTTAAGCAGCCACACTATCTTAATGAATTTTTAACTTAATTACTTGTTTATAAGTTCAAAAACTTCTTTAACTACTTCATCTGTTGGTTTTCCTTTAGGCTCAAACTCAAATCCGACATATCCCTGGTAACCTGTTTCCCTTAATGCCTTGAATATATTGGTGAAATTTAATTCACCGGTTCCGGGCTGATTTCTGCCAGGCACATCCGCAATATGAACATACCCTATTGCATCAATGTTGTTTCTTAGTGTTTCAATGATATTTCCTTCCATTATTTGCATATGATATATGTCATACAGTACCTTGATGTTCGGGGAGTTAATTTCCCTTACCAGATCGAACGCCGGTTTTGAGTGGTCAAGATAGTATCCCTTGTGATCCACAACAACGTTAAGAGGCTCTATAACCATTGTAACACCGGCTGCTTCTGCATCCTTCTTCAGTTCATTAAGTATGTCTTTAACACTCTGTAACTTTTCCTCCTCAGGAATCTCATAAGGAGGCTCCAGTACAGTCCTGTCTTCCTTCAGGATATCAGTCATTATGAACAAATGCTTCGTTCCAAGGTATTTTGCAGTTTTCAGTGATTTTCTTACACCGCTTATATATACATCTTTGTCTTTCTTATCGATCATTCTTCCGTTTATGTTTCCCTGGAATATGGCAACCTCCAGGCCTGTTTCATCAATAGCCTTCTTTATTGCTTCAATATCCTTCTCGCCCCATACCCAGAACTCAACTGCGTCAAATCCGGCCTCTTTCGCCTTGTATATTCTTTCTACAAACGGAACCTCCTGAAATAGCATTTCTATACATGCTGAATATTTCATAAAGACCCTCCTTTGATTTGATATATTTAAATTAATTTTTGGACTTTATTAATGACATGCACTGATCCCAATCAGGCATAGCACTTTGAGCTCCCATTTTAGTAACGGATATTGCTGCGGCCGCATTTGCAATAACCATACTTTCTTCAATGCTCTTGTTCATTGAAATACCCACAGCTAAAGCAGCATTAAATGTGTCGCCTGCAGCTGTCGTGTCTACCACGTTAACCTCAAAAGTAGGAACATGATTGTAACCGTCTTTTGTAAAAATGTACGCTCCGTTGCAACCCGCTTTATTAATTACTGTCTTTGCGCCTTTTTCAAGCAGGATTTGAGCAGCTTTCCTTCTGTCATCCTCTGATTGAATACTTATGGATGTGATTCCTTCAAGCTCTGTCTCATTGGGAGTGACTATATCAACGTAACGGAATATGTCTTCAGGAAATGAACGAACTGGAGCCGGATCAAATATGACAAGCTTTTTAAGTTCAGAAGCCTTTTTGATTGTGTAAATCACAGTTTCTACGGGAATTTCCAGTTGAACAAGTATTATATCGCTTTCTCTTAATGCATCAATGTTCTTTTCCACGTAATCAGGAGTAACATAATTATTTGCTCCCGGGGTAACTATTATAGAATTCTGACCGTCACAGGACACCAGAATTGTTGCGGTACCTGTACTAACTGAATTTTCAACTCTTATCGCCGATGTATCGATGCCTAAATTGTTGAACATTTCAATCATGTCCCGGCCAAATATGTCATTTCCGACACAGCCAATCATTTTTACATCTCCGCCGAGCTTTCTCGCGGCTACTGCCTGATTAGCCCCTTTACCTCCGGGAAAAGTGTTAAACTCATTGCCTGGAACCGTTTCACCAGGCTTTGGAAATCTACTCATTGATGTAACCATA
>JAMOAC010000368.1 GCA_023621975.1 Bacillota bacterium
GAAGGCGGCAAAATAATTGTAAGAAGGGCTGCTGACGGTGAAGTTCTGAAGACCCTGGACGACCAGGACAGAAAGCTAGATTCCTCAATGCTTGTAATAGCAGACGCGGTAAAGCCCCTGGGAGTAGCCGGAGTTATGGGTGGCGCAAATTCTGAAATAAAGGAAAGCACCAAAACAATATTATTGGAGTGTGCAAATTTCGACGGTATTTCAGTAAGGCTTACCGCAAAGAAACTCGGCATGAGAACAGAGGCTTCCAGCCGATTTGAAAAAGGACTGGATCCGGAAGCTGTAATCATCGCCATAAACAGAGCTTCCCAACTGGCAGTGGAGATGGGAGCGGCAAAAGTGTGCAGCGGAATTATTGACTGTTACCCCGGAAAAGCGGAAAGAAGAAGCATAAAATTCAGGCCTGACAGGATTAACAAATTCCTTGGGACATCCATTTCTACTGAATTTATGGTAAAAACACTGCGGGCACTGGAATTTGAAGTTGATGAAGAAAATATGACAGTCACGGTACCGAGTTTCAGGCTTGATGTTGAGAGGGAAGCTGACCTGGCAGAGGAAATTGCAAGATTCTACGGATACAACAATATTGAGGCAACACTTCTTGAAGGAAAATCTGCAACATTGGGGAAAAAGACCTTCAAGCAGAAAGTGGAGGACCTCGTAAAGGATACCATGGTTTCATGCGGAATGCATGAAATATATACTTATTCATTTACAAGCCCAAAAGTTTTGGATGCATTGAAAATACCTGAAGACAGTGTACTGCGCAAGGCTGTGGTTATTTCCAACCCGCTGGGCGAAGATTACAGCATTATGAGGACTACGACCATACCCAGCATGCTTGATGTAATAAGCAGGAACTATAACAGGAGAGTGGACGGAGCAAGGCTGTTTGAAATGTCATACGTATACATTCCCGAAAGCCTGCCTGTTACCGAGCTGCCCTGCGAGAAGGAAATTCTTACTCTCGGCATGTACGGGGATGTCGATTTCTATGATTTAAAGGGAGTGGTTGAGGAACTCCTGGAAGTTCTGGGAATCAGAAGGGTGAATTTCCAGCCAGAAACCGATAATCCTACGTTCCATCCCGGAAGAACGGCATCTGTATTGATAAAAGGGCGGAAAATCGGAACCATAGGGCAGATACATCCTGAAGTGGCAGAAAAATTTGAATGCCCGGAAGAGACTTATATAGGCGTGCTGGAAGTTGAGGCACTGGTGGAAAACGCAAATATGAAGGTTGAGTACAAGCCGTTGCCAAGGTTCCCGGCTGTTACAAGGGATATTGCAATGCTCGTAAAAGACGAGGTGCTGGTAAGACAAATTGAAGATGTAATCAGCAGCAATGCAGGCAGCATATTGGAAAACATGAAGCTGTTTGACGTCTATAAAGGCAAGCAGATACCCGATGGAATGAAGAGTGTTGCCTACTCAATAACATTCAGGAGGCAGGACAGGACTCTAACGGATGATGAAGTAAATGAAGTAATGCAAAAGATATTAAACGGATTGAAAGAAAAACTGGATGTCCAGCTAAGATAAGTTAATTAGCTTGTTGCGAAGGCATTAGGTTTTGGGTTTTCTGGGTTTAAGTGCAATAATAATAAAAAATAATATATGACCCATTTTTCATTAGGGGCAACTGCCTTAAAAGGCGATGCCGACTGCTGATGAAAATGGGTCATATAATTTTTTAAGCTGTTTTATTGCAGCTGCTTTTCTGCCATTTCAATCATTCTCTTGACCATATAACCGCCTATGGGACCACCCTGACGTCCATTTTCTGCACAGGTTACGTCGCCTTTATAATGGTCGTTGAATTCCTTGCAGTACGTGAGGCGGCCTATTTCTTCAGCGCATTGCAGCTTAAACCTTGTCAATGCATCCCTGCTTTCAGGTACTAAAGGAGTTTTTGGCCTTGACATTTTATTCACCTCTCTGATACTTTTAATATTTGCATTTTTCTGCAGCATTGCTTTTTGGATTTTTTGCAACATGTATTATGCAGTTTTTAAATAGGGTTTTTTTGTGTCCCCATATATATCTTTCTCCATTATTAAAAATTTTTTCGTTAAAAAAAATTCATAAAACGGTTTTTTAATGTTACTATGGAATATATTTTGAAAAATTAGCAACAATAGCAGCGAGGAGCAGATACATTGTAAAATTATTCTTTAAATTGAAGTATTCAAATGTTATACTATAGCAAGTAAACATTTTATTGTTTGTCATAAATTACAAAGCAATGCAAATATAAATAATTCGTCTCAGGAGGTAGTTATAAATGGAAAAACTGAAATTCAGTTATGCTGATGCACTGAGTTTTGTTAATGAAAATGAAGTGATGTATCTTGAAAGTTTTGTTAAAGCTGCTCATGACATGCTTCATAATAAAACGGGTGCCGGAAAGGATTTTACAGGATGGGTTGAGCTGCCTGTAAATTATGATAAAGAGGAGTTTCAAAGGATTAAAACTGCTGCTGAGAAAATAAAGCAGGATTCGGATGCTTTTGTGGTGATAGGGATAGGAGGTTCCTATCTTGGTGCAAGGGCTGCGATTGAGGCGCTGTCCCATTCTTTTTACAATATACTTCCGAAGGGTAAAAGAAAAACGCCCGAGATCTATTTTGCAGGAAATCACATAAGTTCCAAATATATGTCGGATTTGCTGGAGTTGCTGGAGGGAAAGGATATTTCCGTAAATGTAATATCCAAGTCCGGTACTACCACCGAACCTGCCATTGCATTCAGGATTTTCAAGGAATTAATGGAGAAAAAGTACGGAAAGGCCGAAGCTGCAAAAAGAATTTACGTAACAACTGATAAATCCAAAGGCGCGTTAAGGAAACTGGCTGAAGAAGAAAAATATGAAACTTTTGTCATACCTGACAACATAGGCGGCAGGTATTCGGTACTTACTGCTGTAGGGCTGCTGCCCATTGCTGTAAGCGGTATTGATATTGATGGAATGATGAAGGGTGCGGCTGATGCGTATGAGGTTTATAAAAATGCAAGTTTGGCAGATAATGAATGCTATCAGTATGCAGCAGTAAGAAATGCACTTTACAGGAAAAACAAGGTCATCGAAATAATGGTCAACTATGAACCTTCCATGCACTACTTTACCGAATGGTGGAAGCAGTTGTACGGTGAAAGTGAAGGCAAAGACGGCAAAGGAATATTCCCGGCAGGAGTTGATTTTACAACGGATCTTCATTCAATGGGGCA
Organism: Bacillota bacterium; assembly: GCA_023621975.1. Next base: position 3,241 of record JAMOAC010000368.1, read on the forward strand.
ATACATACAGGACGGACTCAGAAACATTTTTGAAACGGTTTTAAAAATCGAGAAGTCCGGCAAGCCAATAACAATTCAGGCTGACAAAGACAATATAGACGGGCTCAATTTCCTTGCAGGAATGGAAATGGACATGGTGAACAAAAAGGCGCTTGAGGGAACAATTCTTGCACATACTGACGGCGGTGTTCCCAATTTGGTATTGACCATTCCTGAGATGAACAGCTATTATTTCGGCAACCTGGTTTACTTCTTTGAAAAGGCCTGCGGAATAAGCGGATATCTTCTTGGCGTAAATCCGTTTGATCAACCGGGGGTTGAAGCATATAAAAGGAACATGTTTGCCCTTTTGGGAAAACCGGGGTTTGAAGCGGAGAGAGAAATTCTTGAGAAACGCCTGGGCAAGTAAAGTGAATGTCAGGCACAGCATTTGCTTCCATAAAGAATATGGTCAGCATAGAAGCATGTGTATTAGCAGAGTGTCTTCCCTAAGGAGGTAGCTTGCACTACCCCCTCAGGGAAGATAATATATCGTGATTTCAGGCCGTGACCTGAACCTCAGTGGAACAGAGACGTTCCCAAGGCCACGGCTTATATATAAATTAATTCCGTTAATCCTGTGCAGCCCTTTTCTTATTCCGTTTAAACCAAGTTTATCTTCGCGCAGCAGCCTGAACTCCAGGTTGAAAGGAGCCCATATCTGCCCTCCGTGCAAATGCCCGCAGAAAAGATAATGTATTCCTTTTCCTTTAAGCAAGTATACTATATCGGGGTTGTGAGAAATGGCTATGTTCATGTAAGCATTGTCTTTCATTGTGCTTAAGGCTTTTTCAATGTCCGCCTTTCCTTCCCTGATGTCATCTATTCCAATAATATTGTAATTTTTTCCATTCTTGTCAAAGCAAACGGAAGCGTTTTCAAGCACAGAGATACCACGTATTTCAATTTCCCTGATAAACTTTCTGAGCTTTTTCATATCATATGCAAAAGCCCTGTGATCATGGTTGCCAAGGCACAGGTAAACAGGCTGGCTGAAACCCAGGTAACCGATAAAATCGAGAAAAAGGCTGATATGATGTTCTTTTTCTATGCAGTCTCCCGTTATCAATATTAAATCGGGTTTTTCTTTTATTATTGTATCCCTTATTTTTTTCCACGGCACTTTCAATCTGTTTATATGTATGTCCGAGATGTGAAGGGCCTTTAAACACTTGCTGCTTTTTGTAAATTTTACGTGACTGACTTCAACCCACGAAGCTTCAATACGCATATATGTTATTAATAACAAAATTATTGTTAATGCTATGTAACAGTAAATCAAAAAGTATACCTCCGAACTTGTGATATTATTATAAGTGTATTCAGGTTATATTTTGTGCATTCAGGTTTACGTCCTGCCAAAGCAGGTTTAAATATAATATATCAGCAGATATTCAGGCTGACAACCGTAATTGACTTATTTCCATATAAAAAATATAATGGTATTGAAAATATAATTATATGCCTGATATTAAAAAATTATAAACAGAGGGTGTGCTATAGTGAATAATTGCTTCGATGAATGTGAAGAATTTAAAACAAACATCGAAAATATACGCAAGGTGAAAGATTCAATGCTGGATGAAAAAGAAATAATAATGCTTTCAGAAGTTTTCAAAACTCTTGGAGACCCTACCAGGCTAAGAATTATATTTGCCCTTTCAAAGTGTGAAATGTGTGTTTGTGATTTAGCTGAGATTCTTAACATGACTCAGTCTGCCATATCACATCAGCTTCGTATTCTCAGAAATCAGAGACTGGTAAAGTTCAGAAGAGAAGGAAAGTCTTCGATTTACTCACTGGACGATGAACATATTTTACAGCTTTTCAGCCAGGGACTTGAGCACGTAAGGCACATATAAAGTATGAATTTACAAAAAAATCTGGCATGAATAACTTATTAACAATAGTTTACAACTTAAATTTTTATGGATATAATATACTTAACTAGTAAAATTTTATCGAATAAAGTTAGATATTAGGGGATTTTTCTTTTCTTTTGCGGCGCTGATTATCTAATTTCTAATTTTAAAATAAAATATAAAATATTCGAATGAAGGTGACAATATTATGAAAAAACAGAAAGACAAAGCAAATCTTACCGCAAAATTAAGTTTCCTGTCAACATTAAAAGGTAAATTAATTCTCGGCTTTGGTGTTATTATATTTATAACCGGGCTTGTGAGCATTGTATCCTTTTTAATACT
>JAMOAC010000082.1 GCA_023621975.1 Bacillota bacterium
AACAATTGTGCAAACTTTTTGAAAACAGCAGACGGAAACGGATTTTTTTTGCCGTTAGCACTGCTTTCCCGTGAAAATATTATTACCGACAGATTTTTCATTATCCGCTCCCCAGTGAAAAAAATTTATTCCAAAACAAAATACTATGCATATTGCACAACATATGTATATTGAACAATATACATAGTATTCATATTTCACATCACGGATAAATATTCCAATGTATCTGAAACAGCATATTATGCTTATAATGCAATACTACAATGCTATACTGAAGTTTCGCTCTCTTTCAGTATGACATCATGGACTCCGCCCTCAATTATGCTTGTGGATGATACCAGCGTGATTCTTGCTTTCTGCTGAAGCTCTTTTATTGTAAGCGCGCCGCAGGCACACATGGTTGCCTTTATCTTGCTCAACGTGCTGTCGAGATTATCCTTAAGTTTACCTGCATACGGTACATAGGAATCCACGCCTTCTTCAAAATGCATCTTTTCATCTCCGCCCAAATCATACCTCTGCCAGTTACGGGCCCTGTTTGAACCTTCTCCCCAGTATTCTTTTACAAAATTGTTTCCGATTTTCAGTTTCCGGGTCGGGCTCTCATCAAAGCGTGCAAAATACCTGCCAAGCATTACAAAATCAGCGCCCATGGCCAGTGCCAGGGTAATGTGATAATCGTGTACAATGCCTCCGTCAGAGCATATTGGAATATAAATGCCTGTTTTTTCGTAATATTCATCCCTTGCCTTTGCCACTTCTATAACCGCTGTTGCCTGTCCTCTGCCGATACCTTTCTGCTCTCTTGTAATGCATATGGAACCGCCTCCGATTCCAACCTTTACAAAATCTGCTCCTGCCTCAACAAGATACAGGAAACCTTCCCTGTCAACAACATTACCGCCACCGACCTTAACTTCGCCGTTATATTTCTCCTTGATCCACTGGATAGTTTCCTTCTGCCACTCTGTATACCCGTCTGAAGAATCTACGCAAAGCACATCCACACCAGCATCAACAAGAGCGGGTACCCTGTCCATGTAATCCCTGGTGTTAATGCCCGCGCCTACAACAAGCCTCTTTTGTGAGTCAAGCAGTTCCAGGGGGTTTTCCTTATGGCTGTCGTAATCCTTCCTGAAAACCAAATAAAGAAGATTGTGGTCTTTATCAACGATGGGGAGGCAATTCAATTTATGGTCCCATATCATGTCATTTGCCTCTGAGAGTGTAATCCCTTCATATCCGTATATGAGCGAAGAAAACGGCGTCATAAATTCCTTGACTTTTTTATCCAGAGGAGTTCTGCTGAGCCTGTAATCCCTGCTTGTAACTATGCCCATCAGCTTTCCGTTTGGAGTACCGTCATGGGTGACGGCAATGGTGGAATGTCCTGTTTTCCGCTTAAGTGCAAGTACATCCGCAAGCGTGTCATCCGGCTTCAGGTTTGAATCGCTGACAACAAACCCTGCCTTGTACTTCTTTACTTTTTTAACCATCTCTGCCTGGCTTTCAATTGGTTGTGATGCATATATGAAAGAAAGCCCTCCGCAGCGAGCCAGAGCAATAGCCATTCCTGAATCGGATACAGCCTGCATTATTGCTGAAACCATCGGTATGTTTATCTCTAAAGGTGATTTTTCACCCTTTCTGAATTTTACAACCGGCGTTTTCAATGAAACATTTTCAGGTGTGCAATCTTTAGTGGTAAGATTCGGTATAAGCAAGTATTCGCTGAAAGTCCTTGAGGGTTCATTATAAAAATAAGCCATACATCTATACCTCCTAATATATGTTATTCCATATGTTATCTTCCAATCAAAAGCATTATAATTATACCCCGCTGAAAAATATTAGGAACATTATACATAACAACCCTTCCATAGTCAAGCAATTAAAGCAGTATAAACTGTATTTTTATCCGACAGGTGTATTTATCTGGCAAGCATATTGCGGAAAAATAAAAACGGCAGCAGGTTTTACACTATCTGCTGCCACACTCGCTTATTTTAATTTTTTGCCTGGCATTTTAAAGCTTACTTTTCCAGCATGAAAATTTACTTCTGCAGCTTGAAGATCTTGCTCAGCAAACCGGAGAACTTAATCCTTGAACCCTGCAGTATCTCAACAATCTTGAACTTAATTTTGACAGGGATATCCCTTTCACTTTGTGCAGAAGCTATAATTGAATACTCTTCTGCAGTAAGGGAATTTTTCAATTCCTCCTTTACCGACTCCGGTATGGTACCATGAGTGACGTCAACAAAGCACAAAGGGGGAAACAGCACGCACCACCAATTTGAACCTGTGCCCTCGCCGATTATTATTCTCAATGCCTGATAGCTGCCTGCGGGAAGGGTAATATCCCCGTATACCTTTGTCGGAAATGGATACTTCCCCAGCACGGCCTTTACAGGGTATGCCTTGCCGGACTCCCTGACTTTATCGGCTGCAACTTTTTCTATTTCATCTATATTTTCATTAATTATGCCTATTGCCTGTTCCAATTCTGACACATCTTTAAGTTTTATCTTCATGTAATCAATAACTGCGTCCCTGACATCATTCTTCAATGCCTGGTCTTCTTCAGAATCACTGTTGGCAATGACGTGCAGCCTTATAAGGTTGTCTGAAAGAGCTTTATTTACACCGTTGGAAAAAGAAACGGAAGCTGCCGTCAGTATTATTAGCGTTGCAAGCAATATTGCCAATCCGGTCTTAAATATGATACTTTTTCTGTGCTTTCTTTTCCTGTCCGCAATGAAGCCTGATATCTCATTCATCAATAATACCCCCAGTTTTACATAGTTTATAAATTAACCGTTCAGTATAAATAACATAACTGCGCAAACTTTCATTTTTTTATTGCTTATACTAAGTATTATCAAACATCAACAAATTTATACTTCCTGAATATATCTTGCATAAAAAAAAGAAGTGCCAGAATTTTGCACTTCTTTTAACCTGAAAGTTTTCAGTTGGACCGAATTATTTGTTTTACATACAGTTTACCTGTTTTTCTTCTTTTCAAGAGAAACCTTTATAAAATCTTTGAATAAGGGGTGAGGCCTGTTGGGCCTGGACTTAAATTCCGGATGGAACTGTACTCCGATAAACCACGGATGATCGGACAGTTCCACGATTTCCACCAGTTTTTCACTTGGCGAAAGTCCTGAAAAAATCATGCCCTTGGCTTCCATGTCCTTGCGATACATATTATTAAATTCATATCTGTGCCTGTGCCTTTCATATACCAGCTCACAGCCGTAAATCCTGCGTGCCAGCGAATTTTCAGCGAGTTTGCAGGGGTAGGCGCCAAGGCGCATTGTTCCTCCTTTTTCGCCGATATCTCTCTGCTCGGGCATAAGGTCAATTACAGGATGTTCCGTCTCACTGTTAAATTCAAAGCTGTGTGCATCTGCAAGGCCCAATACATTTCTGGCAAATTCTACAACTGCCATTTGCATTCCAAGGCAAATTCCGAAAAACGGAATCTTATTTTCCCGAGCATATCGTGCAGCAAGTATTTTCCCTTCAACACCTCTGTCTCCGAACCCTCCGGGTACAAGAATTCCGTCTGCATCTTTAAGATACTCGCTTACATTTCCGCTTTCCAGGCTCTCGGCATTTATCCATTTTATTTTTACATCGGCGCAGTTTGCAATACCGCCGTGTTTCAACGCTTCTACCACGCTTATATATGCATCATGCAATTCTACATATTTCCCCACCAAAGCAATGGTAACCGTCTCGGTCAGATTCTTATGCCTGTCCACCATTTCCTTCCAATCGGTAAGATCAGGCTCAGAACACTCCAATCCCAAACGCTTGCAGACTATTTGGGCAAGCCCTTCCTCTTCAAGCATAAGAGGTACTTCATAGAGTATTTCGGAATCCAGGTTCTGAATTACCGATTCACCCGGAATATTGCAAAACAGCCCTATTTTGTCCTTTAATTCCTTTGAAATGTATTTTTCGGTACGGCATACTATAACATCAGGCTGTATACCTATGCTCCTGAGTTCCTTAACACTGTGCTGGGTCGGCTTGGTCTTAAGCTCACCGGATTTGCTCAGGTACGGCACCAGCGTAACATGTATATACATTACATTTTCTCTGCCTACATCGGTCGTTACCTGTCTGATGGCCTCCAAAAAGGGTAGACTTTCTATATCTCCGACAGTCCCCCCTATTTCGGTAATAACGACATCCGTATGATTTGACTTGCCTACCCTGTAAATTCTCTCTTTAATTTCGTTTGTTACATGGGGTATTACCTGAACCGTTCCTCCCAAGAACTCCCCTTTCCTTTCCTTATTTATAATTGACCAGTAAATCTTACCCGATGTAACATTGCTGTTTCTATTAAGATTCTCATCAATAAATCTTTCATAATGCCCTAAATCAAGATCGGTCTCCGCTCCATCTTCCGTCACGAACACCTCTCCATGCTGGTACGGACTCATTGTACCCGGATCGACATTGATGTAGGGATCGAATTTCTGAATGGTTACATGCAGGCCTCTTGCCTTTAAAAGCCTTCCAAGCGAGGCTGCGGTAATACCTTTACCCAGTCCCGAAACAACGCCTCCGGTTACAAATATGTATTTTACAGACATGATTTTTTCCTCCTAAATGTTGCAAAAACGCAGCCAATTATTTCCTTTGTGATACTATGCATTACTTTTCTATTTTATATTCGTCATATTCCGGTGTCAATAGCAATTAAAGAAAGCATTATTTTCCATTATTGAGAACTTCAATTGCTTTTACATACTGCCTGTCATACATTATAATCAAGTTTTTCATCTCTTCATTCAAGGCTTTCTGGGTTGTAAAATCAAGTACCCCTCCCGGATATAAATTCTTATCCGTCCTGAATTTGCTTACAGCCTGGTATGTCTTTTCATCAAGGTACGTATCGGGCGCATCTACATCATATCCCAGTGCCTTTAATATTTTTTCCGCATTATAAACATCTATTCCACTGCTGCCAAGGTCAGGCTTCCATGTAACGCTCAATTCCTGCAGGCTTCTTATATCAATACCGTTTACCGGTTCGGGATCCTCTACCACTATATCGGGCATCAGCCCAATCTCATCGATTACCCTGCCTTTTGGTGTAGAATATACGCCGGTGGTGATCTTTACAGTTCCCATTATTTCATCATTCAACGGGAAGATCCCGTATTTGGTCATAAGTTCATGACTGTCTACCACTTTTACTCCCAGTTCTCTTTCATATTTCTTAAATGCCTCAGGGGTAAGAATGGGAAATACACTCTGTACTTTTGCCTTTCCGAAGGTCTTTGTCCCTATCAGCACGCCTGCACCTGAGTCCTGGATTGCTCCCGCTACAATTTCTGAAGCACTTGCGCTCAAGCCGTTTACAAGTACCGCAACTTTATATTTTGGCTTCTCAAGGTTTGAAAAATACTCTATATCAGTTAAATCTTCCGACTTAAAATCCAGTTTCGTTATTAATC
>JAMOAC010000536.1 GCA_023621975.1 Bacillota bacterium
TTCCTTTTGAGAAAGCAGTATCTTACCTTAAGGATTCCATTGAAAAAATGTATGGCAAAAAGGGACGTAAAATTGTTGAAATGAATATAGCCGCTGTTGATAAGGCAACAGAGGCATTGGTCGAGGTTAAAGTTCCAGCGTCATGGGCTGAAGCAAAGGATGAGGATTTACCAGTCAAGGAAGAGCCGGACTTTGTAAAAAACATACAAAGGCCGATGGCAAGGCACGAGGGCGATGAACTGCCGGTAAGTGCATTTGTTGGGATGGAAGACGGAACATTCCCTCTTGGTACCACTGCATATGAAAAACGTGGGATAGCGCCGATGATTCCCGAGTGGCAAATTGACAAATGCATACAGTGCAACAGATGTTCTTTTATCTGCCCGCATGCCACCATAAGGCCTTTCCTGCTGAATGAAGAGGAAGTTGCCCGCAAACCGGAAACTTTCGAAACTAAAAAAGCTATGGGCAAAGGGCTGGAACATCTTCAGTATCGCATCCAGGTTTCACCGTTGGACTGTACTGGCTGCGCAAACTGTGCAGATGTATGTCCGGCAAAAGACAAAGCGTTAATTATGAAACCGGCACATGAGCAAATTGAAAAGGAAATGGAAAACTGGGAATTTGCAATGACCGTTACAGAGAAGGATGATCTGATTGATCCGAAAACATTAAAAGGAAGCCAGTTTGTAAGGCCTTTGCTTGAATTCAACGGCGCATGCCCCGGTTGTGGAGAGACCCCGTATATAAAGCTTTTAACACAGCTTTTCGGCGACAGGATGATGATATCCAATGCTACGGGCTGTTCATCCATATGGGGTGCTTCTGCACCTTCCATAGCTTATTCGACAAATGCAGAAGGAAAAGGTCCGGCATGGATAAACCCGCTGTTTGAAGATGCGGCTGAATTCGGATACGGTATGTATCTTGGAGTCAGGCAGATAAGGGAAAAGCTTGCGGAACTGGTGAGGGAGGCAATCAGTTCGCCGCTTGACCCTAAAATAAAAGAAGCATTTGAACAATGGCTTGAAGTGATGAATGACGGGGAAGCGTCAAAAGAGGCAACAAGGAAAATATTCGAAGCCCTCAGGGGCTACGACTATAAAGGCAACAGGCTTATAGAAGAAATAATGAAAAGAAAAGATTTTCTCATTAAAAAGTCCATATGGGCTATCGGCGGTGACGGCTGGGCCTATGACATTGGATTTGGAGGCCTGGATCACGTCCTGGCAATGGGTAATGATATAAATATATTTGTGATGGACACAGAAGTATACTCAAATACAGGAGGACAATGTTCCAAGTCGACTCCTGCGGCTAGTGTCGCCAAACTGGCGGCAGGAGGGAAAAAGCTGAAAAAGAAGGACCTTGGCCTTATGGCCATGTCTTATGGTTATGTTTATGTAGCTCAGATAGCCATGGGAGCTGACATGAATCAGGCCATTAAGGCTATTACCGAGGCTGAAAGGTACAATGGTCCGTCACTTATCATAGCTTATTCTCCCTGCATAAGCCACGGAATAAAAACGGGAATGGGCACAAGTATCATGGAGGAGCGTAAAGCTGTTGAGGCCGGGTACTGGCACCTTTACAGGTATAATCCCGACCTCAGGAAAGAAGGAAAGAACCCGTTTATTCTTGACTCCAAGGCTCCTACAAAAGACTATAAAGAGTTCATCAGCGGAGAATTGCGGTACTCACAGCTTATGAATGTATTTCCTGACATAGCAGGCGGCCTGTTTGACCTTTCTGAAAGGAATGCAGCAGAAAGATATGAAAGGTATAAGAAACTGGCTGAGTATAACGTGCTTTAGTATAGGCATTTGTCTTCTGCAGATAGGTAAAAAGAATATTATAAATATGGCATAACGTTAGTAAACATATAAGTAATAAGTAATTAAAAAAATGATAATTAATAGATGAAAAATAAAAAATAAATAATAAAAACTTTATAATAAAAAAGCCTATATCTTCAATTACTTAGTGAAAAACTTAATTACTAAGTAAACTTGTTGTGCTTGGTAATAAGAGATAGCATTGTGGAGAGCTTTAGAGCTGTTTTAATAGCTCTAAAGCCCGGAGCGCCTGATATCAAAATGCCAGCACAACAAGTTAAGTAATCAAAGATATAGGCTAATTTAATTATGGGAAATACAAATAATTTCTCTGTGCCATTTCTTCATAACATTATCAATTTGGCTCTCCTGAATTTGCTAAAAAATATCCTGAAACGTTTGACCATTATGATTGCTTTTTATTATCTTCTTTATTGCCTTCACTGGCAGAGTGCCCTCTTATATCATTTAATACATCTCCTGCCATAATTTATGGCAACCTGCTATATGTATTTAAAAAAAGCTTAATAAATACAGGATTAATTATATATTGAAATTCATGGAAGGAAGATACGAATGTATTGCAGTGCAATAGAAACTGAACATGGATACTAGTTAATCACTGGTAAAAATAGTGTTGGATTTACAAAAATTTGACAGATATGCAAAGGTGTTTTGGCGTCGGATTCTGCATGGATGAAAAGTTGAGCGTAAGTAAACAACATATCTGACATATCTGAGTATATGGTTATTCTATGAAAATTATCACAAATTATAGAAACGCAATTGAAAATTTTATAATAAATTATGTATATTTAACAAAACAGCCAATGCCTCGAAAATCAGACCTGGCTGTTTTTGAACAATCAAATGGAAAAAGGAGTGGAAGCGAGTGAAGAGAAGACTTCTGAGTATTTTTTTAGTCGCAGCAATAATAGCATCAATATTTCCAATTGCTGTTTTTGCTGAATTCTCCGATGTACAGGGACACTGGGCACAGGCTGTTTTTGCTGAATTCTCCGATGTACAGGGACACTGGGCACAGGCGGAGATTGAAAAATGGAGTGCAAAGGGGATAATATTAGGTTCGGATAATATGTTCCGTCCCAATGATCCGATAACCCGTGGGGAAATGGCGGTAATACTTGACAGGGTGATGAGATACCAGCTAAAGGCCGAAAATTCTTTTAAGGACCTTGGACAAAGCTGGTATACTGAAGCAATATTAAAGGCAAATGCTGCGGGTGTTATTGTTGGAGATAACGGTAATGTGCGTCCCAAGGACAACATTACACGTGAAGAAGCGGTAGTAATGTTTAACAGGGCCTTGCGGATTGAACCTGACACAGAAGGAAAGGGTTTAGTATTTAAGGACAGCAGTCAGATCTCCAGATGGGCGGCAGGCTATGCCAGTGCTCTGGCAAGCAAAGGCTATATCAAAGGCGATTCAAACGGTAATTTCAATCCACAAGCAGCCATAACACGTGCTGAAGTGGTAAAGATTCTGGATAACTCAATAAAGGAACTGTACAACAAAGCGGGTAAGTATTCCAACAAGGTGATTGAAGGCAATGTTATTATTAACACTCCTTCTGTTACCTTGAAAAATATAGAGATAAAAGGTGACCTTATAATTGCCGAAGGTGTAGGTGAAGGCGACGTACACCTGGACAACGTCAAGATAAACGGAGATACAATCGTTAAAGGCGGCGGTGCAAATTCTATTTACTTCAACAGCGTTACGATAGGCGGAGCACTTATAGTGAATAAAACCGACGGTAACTTGAGAATAGTGGCTACCGGAACAACAAGAGTATCAGTTGCGGCTCTTGAGAGCGGTGCTATTCTGGTAACGAGGGATCTCAATGGTGGAGCCATTGAAGAGGTAATAATTTCTGCAAGTGTTGCTGCAGGGCAGAATATAGTACTGGAAGGCAATTTTGTCAATGTTAAGAATAATGCCGAGGATATAACAATCTAGGCTACAGGAAAAATTGAAAATCTCGTACTTAATGCAAAGACAACAGTTATTGGAGAAGTTAGTATAGAAAATGTAACTGCATCTCCGGGGGCAGATTCTGTTATTAACGGCAAAGAGATAAGTGGCGGACAAAGCAATGTAAAAATTAATCCTTCTGATACAGATACAGGAAGCGACGGAAACAATGGCGGAAACAGCGGTGGAAACAATGGTGGAAACAACGGAGGAAACAGCGGCGGAAATAGCGGAGGAAACGGCGGTGGAGACAACGGCGAAGGTGATGACAGAGTTTGGACAGTAACTTTTGACAGCAACGTAGGAACGGCAGTCGACCCAATTACTGTTAATAATGGTGAGACAATAGAACTTCCGCTAGAGCCGACAAAAAAAGGCGCAACCTTTATAGGCTGGTTTATTGATGAAGAACTTACACAGGAATTTGATCCATCCACACCAATTACATCGGATATGATACTTTATGCAAAATGGAGTGGATGGTAGGAGCCGGTGGAAATAGACTCACGGTTCGCAGCAGGCTATCCAAAGGCAAGCGTCAACCAGGAAAGCTCAAAAATAGAGCTTGCAGTCAAGCTTGTTGGTGCAAGCCCTGAAAATCCAATGGAAGTCTTTATGGTTGTAAATCAGGTAAACGGGCATTTAAAAAATATAGATTCAAATGCTGTAATTCATGGTCATGCCGGAAGCGGCGACAGCCTGATATATGTGGATGAAGCACCTTATATCAGGATAACAGATGAAGATGAACATGTTATTCCCACAAACGTATCAGTAATGGGGGACAGAAACATTAAGATTTATTTTGTAATCAGGGATGAATCAAGAACATCTGAACTTCCTACAATGATAGAGTTTACAATGGAAGCTGTTTCAGAACTTGATCAGTACGCACCCTACTTTATGAGTGCTTACATAAATAAAGCAAAGAACAAAATAACACTGCACTTCAGCGAATCATTAGATACAGATGTCGAAATACCCGTAAGCGATTTCACTTTGAAGAGAGGAGAGGATGTTTTACATTCCACCATTATAGATGCGGTTTATGTTTCAAACAGCGACTGGAACAGCACAGGAAAGGTAGAATTGATTCTGAATGAAGCAATTAGTGATATCACCGGCTTAAAAGTATCATATAACGGAACATCTATCAGAGATAAAGCTACAGTACCGAATGTGGCACAACCTATTTATAATCCAAATGTAGATACAGCATTCTTATCAGTTAGTGATACGGTTGTGTCGCACAATGGACAGTACATTACTATGTATCTTGACAGGGCTGTATATATGGAAAGGGATAAATCCTTCGAAGTCACCCTTAGGTACGGAACTGACAGCGAGACTGCAACTGTTTTGGAAAAAGGCAAGGATTATAATAGCTACTGGAGTGTATACAGCAATGGAAAGGGCATGGAAATAAAATTCGCTTTGAACGAAGAGCCGCAATTGGTTGAAGGAGGCAAATATTTTATCACATTTGATGCTAAAGAAGAATTGAATGATTTTGCGGGAGACCCCGTTTCGGTTATAGAAGTAACAGGTATACCGAATGCAACAGCAGAATCTGAAATTGTACCAACGGCAGTGTATGACAGCAGCAATCATGAGCTCATTTTGACATTTGACA
>JAMOAC010000222.1 GCA_023621975.1 Bacillota bacterium
ATTTAAAGTATATTCACATGAAATGCACTATGTCACTTTCCATGAAAAAAATAAGTCAATATTAACGGGAAATTTTATTACTGTGTTAGCTTAAGCTTGACAGTAAAAATTAAAAATTCTAGTATAAATTTGAGCTGATGTAAGCTGGATAAATAATAAATCAGATTATGAAAATAAATACAGGAAATAAAACAAAGGAATATAAAGCAAAAAAATAAAAGCAAAATAAAAAAGGAAAATAAAAATAAGATAAGAATAGTAAAATAAAAGCGGAATAAAACAATGACAAAATTGAAAAAAGCCAAAAATTGCAAAAAACTAAATGAAAGGAATGTGGTTATGTACGATGTTGTTGCTTTAGGCGAAATTCTTATTGACTTTACTCCCTCCGGCACTTCCGAAAACGGCAATAATCTTTACGAGCAAAACCCAGGCGGAGCGCCTGCAAACGTCCTTGCAGTGCTGGCAAAGTTGGGAAGGAAAACTGCTTTTATCGGAAAAGTAGGCAGGGACCAGTTTGGCTACTTTTTGAAAGACGTTTTGGTAAAACTTAATGTTGATACCAAAGGACTGGTGTTTGCAGACGATGTAAACACAACGCTTGCTTTCGTGCACCTTGACAAAACCGGTGACAGAAGCTTCACTTTTTACAGGAATCCCGGAGCCGATATGTCGTTAAAAGAAGAGGAAGTAGACTATAACCTTATAAAAAATTCAAAAATCCTTCACTTCGGCTCTCTTTCCATGACTCATGAGCCTTCAAGAACTGCCACCTTAAAGGCATTAGATTTTGCCACAAAAAACAATTTAATAATATCCTATGATCCAAACCTAAGGCCTCCTTTGTGGCAAAGCCTTGAAGAAGCAAAGGAAATGATGCTTCACGGCATGACATACACGGACATACTTAAAATATCAGAAGAAGAGCTGTATTTCCTGACCGGAATAAATGATTTATCCGCTGGTTCGGCTTACCTGCGTGATAAATATGAAATAAAGCTTATTTTTGTCACTTTAGGCCCAAAAGGCTGCTTTTACAGAATAGGTGATTATACAGGACTGCAACCTGCTTTGGACGTAAAGGCCGTAGATACTACCGGCGCAGGGGATGCTTTCCTCGGAAGCGTGCTTTATAAAATTATTGAAAAAGGTAAGGGCATTGAACAGCTTACAGTATCGGAAATTGATAGTATGGTATCCTTTGCAAATACGGTAGCGGGCATCACCACCACGAAAAGAGGGGCAATACCTGCAATTCCAACTCTAAAAGAAGTTGAGGAGTTTATTAAATCAAAAGGAAATGAATAATGCAATACATTAAGTTTTTTCGCGGAGTGCAAGTATTTCATAATGCTTATACAGAGAATGAAATTTACCGCTGTAGTTTTTATGCCACGGTTTCTTCTTGCCGCAGAAATGAAGTATGGACGTATTGCGCATGACAAAATCCATATCTATTTCTCCGTTGCTCAGTATTTTATAGTAATAATAATACCTGACATCGTAGTTGTATTTTATTTCACTGAGCTTTTTTATTTCCTTGCAGTAAAGTGCATTCAATACATCCTGGTCCGGCAGAATAAGCCGGTTTTTATTTTTTCTGACAAAAGCATATATTTCTTCTTCATTTATCCTTTTCCTTTGCAGGGGCAGATTCATCAGAAGGACGCCGGAATTAAAGTATTCCTCCATATCATACACACGCAGCCTTATCTTGTTAATTTCCTTTACAGGAATGTCATGAAATGCGGCAGCATACAGATAGTTGCCCAAATCAATATTGTAGAGCTCGTCAACAGGATTTATGACAAGAATATCAGGATCAAGGTACAAAACCCTGTCCAAATCTGTCGGAAGAAATTTATATGCTAGCAACCGGTAATACATTTCTTTTGAATAGTGAAGAACCACTGGTGCATCATTAAAATAATCCTTTTGTATCTTTACCTCATGCAATTCATGGCCTTTTTCAGCAACAAACCGCTTTAAATTGTCGACTTCTTCATCTGAAATGGAAGAATGCATCAAATAAATTTTAAAGTTCTCCTTCTGATTATTGAAAAATAATGACCAGAGCATTACTTTTAATGGCACGATATAATTTGAATTCAATGTAACCAGTATATTCATACGGCTCACCATTTGCTTTATATACTTAATCCTACGCCAAATGGATGGAAGCTACTAAAATTATAGCACATTATGGTTCAATTACAGTTGTGTAAAATGTTAAATTATTCTTTCCCCTCCATTGTCCAAACGCATTGTAATAAAGCTGAGTGCAGCACTGGCAAGAAATAAAAATATGTCAATTGCCAGGTCAAAACCCGTCCGAAAGCCGGGAAAGACCATAACCATTGAGCCTATTAAAAAGCCTATGACAGCATAATATGCAAATCCCCTGAACCTGGAAAACAAAATATCAACCAGCTTAATAATGACCAAAGCTGTCACTGCAAACCCTACTCCAGCTATTGCAAGAACTTTTATGTTAATGTCCGCCAAAGCAGAAAGCAGCATTTCATACATGCCAAGGCGCATCAATATTATGGAAGAACTTATTCCGGGAACAATTGTACCAAAGGCAAGGACAGCTCCGCATATAATTGTGAGGACAATGTTTGACTGAGCAGCGTCTGCTTGATTCGGCAACCATGCTGCATTGCGTTCAGCATAAATTACGAGAATAAATGCAATTACCGTAGCCAATAAGTATCTTTTACGGAAACCGCTGCTGTTCGCCTCTTTAACCAGAGCAGGTATGCTGCCTGCTATCAGCCCCAAAAATATGTACAGGACTATAAATTTTGAACTAACCATAAGCTCTTTCATTACCTTGCTGAACAGCAGTATACCCAGTACCGCTCCAATGCCAAGAGGCATCAGAAAAACAACACTTTTACGAAATTCTTTTCTAATATTGACAATTGCATGGACCGCAGGCTCATACAACCCTGCCGCCGCAGCTATTACACCTGCGCTGAGGCCGGGAGTAATAGCTGCAATTCCTATCACAAATCCCATAAGTATTTTCTTTACAAAATCAGCAACAGATAAATTTGTCTTCATATATTTTATCCTCACTTTGCGTATTTAACCACTATAGCAACAGTTAATTTCCCTTGCCCATTAATAATATATTTTATATTATCTATTTTAACACTTGTCAAGAGCGGAAAGTCATGGACGGGCCATGCGGCAGGGGTAACAGGAGCGGCGAAGGGATGTGACAGGGTGGCTTGCGGTGTAACATGTGACGGGGAGCGCCTGTGTTACAGGGGACAGTTCCATGTCATCCATCAGCTACTGTCATCAGACCTACCTGCCCTGCCACCATTTTCACCACCCTGTCACACATGAGGTTTTGAAACAAATGGGTTACCTTTTATGTAAAACCTCCACGGGTAATCAGCATATTCCTCTGCGTAATCTACATTTATCCTTTTGGAGGAAATAATATCAAACTTATCGTCCACATTTCCTTCAGTTATGTAAATTCTGTCGCCGCACAGGTCATCACCGTAGTTAGACATGTTTATTCCAAGTGCAAGGCACAATTTGCCCGGGCCGTTTGTAAGGTTTATTATCTGGCTTTTTGTTAATTCATCATATTTTTTTGAATATCTGTTGACTGATATTTTGTCAAGCCCTAAAACAGGCTCCAATGCCCTGATGAGAACTGCATGTGGCTTGTCCACCTCTGCAGTTACTACATTTATGCAGTTATACATTCCATATATTCTGAAAATATAAACATAGCCGGCAGGGCCGTACATTACCTCAGTCCTTTTTGTCCTCCTGTAGTTATACGAATGCGCCGCTTTGTCTTCCGGACCCATGTATGCTTCAACTTCGACTATTTTCCCGGCAAGCTCTTCCCCTTCTATATTGTGCACAAGATATTTCCCAAGCAGATTTCTGGCAACAGTTATGGTATCCTGTTCATAGAAACTTCTGGGAAGTTTCTGCATAACATCACCTCTGTTATTTTCGTTTAGCTTCGAACATTCTTAGTCCATACCTGTATTGATAATAATTATACACTATATATGCCTTTTCTTGCGTTATATTTGATGATCCGGGTGTCTGAGCAAACAGTATTTGCATTTTAATGATTTATTCTACTACCTTTGCAATATCGGCTTTACTATAACAGCTTTATTATATCAGCTTTACTATAACTGCTTTACATTCACAGTTTTCTATAACTGCCTTACAATATTTGTTCTGCTATGATTTCTTTGCAATTACGACCTTACAATATTGACTTTGAAAAAAACTTTGCTGCAAATTCCAAATCTGCAATAAAAAATAGCCCGATAATCCGGGCTATTTTCAGGCTTGAAACTTAACTTATACCCTAACTGATCTTATCCTCCGGCTGATTTTTAATTGATTTTATCCCCTGGCTGATTTTCTGATTTCCTTCAACCTCTTCATTACATCATTGCCGCCACGACCGAAATAATCATGCAGTATTTTATATTCTTCGTAAAGCTTATTATACACAGCCACATTTTCAGGTATGGGTTTATAGTATTTATCTTTTACCCTCGCCATTACCTTTGCCGCTTCTGTTATGCTGTCGTAACCGCCTCTTCCCTTGCCTGCAGCAACAGCTCCAAACATTGCTGCTCCAAGTGCAGGTGTCTGAGCCGATGCGGAAATCCTTATTTCCATGTTTGTAACATCGGCATATATCTGCATCATTAGTTCATCTTTTTCAGCTATGCCTCCGGCAGCATACAATTCATTTACAGGTACTCCGTTTTCCCGGAAGGTCTCAATAATCATCCTTGTACCGTAAGCAGTTGCTTCTATTAAAGCACGGTATATTTCCTCAGGCTTCGTCAGCAGCGTACATCCTACAATTAAGCCCGTAAGGTCTGCATCTACAAGTACCGAACGGTTTCCATTCCACCAATCCAGCGCCACAAGCCCGCTTTCACCCACCTTAAGAGCGGATGCCTTTTCTCTCAACAGCTTATGGATATTTATGTTCCTCTCCTGAGCTTCCTTGTAGTATGAAGCAGGCAGGCAATTTTCGATAAACCATTCAAAGTGATCTCCCACACAGGATTGTCCGGCTTCATAACCGAAATATCCTTCAACAATACCGTCTTCAACAACCCCACACATGCCCGGAACAACTTTTTCTTCAGTTCCCAATACCATGTGGCACGTTGAAGTACCCATAATCATCAGCATTTTCCCCGGCTCTGTAATGCCAACTGCAGGAACCGCCACATGAGCATCAACATTTGCTACTGCAACAGCAGTACCGACTTTAAGCCCGGTAAGCTTTGCCGCTTTTTCAGTTATTTCACCGGCTTTGCTTCCCAGTGGATAAATATCCGTACTGAGTTTTTCTTCAACAAGATTTTCAAGCCTTGGGTCAAGTGCTTTGAAAAACTCTTTAGACGGGTAACCTTTCCTCTTATTCCATATAG
>JAMOAC010000114.1 GCA_023621975.1 Bacillota bacterium
GATATGATATTAAAAGATATTAAAAAGAAATAATATTAAACGATATATGATATTATAAATTAAATGATACGACAATAAAATAAGGAAAGAAGGAACACATAACTCATCCATATAAAAAGCAAGTCATTAGACACTACCAGGAAAGGAAGGATTAACATGAAAAAAGCAACGATTCAACTTGAAACATTAACCTGTCCGTCCTGCGCTTTAAAGATTGAAGCTGCGGCAAAGGCTCTTGACGGTGTGGTAAAAGACAGCGTAAAAGTATTATTTAATTCAAGTAAGGTAAAGCTTGATTTTGATGAGGAAAAGCTATCTATAGAGGATATTGAAAAAGCAATTACCGCACTTGGATACGAGGTAATAAAATCCCAGGTGAAATAGAAATCTCAGGTGAAAGATAAATCTTAGGTAAATAATAATCTCAGGTGAAATTGAGCTGGGATGATGAATGACTGGAGCGACCTGTAGGGCTATAAGGCAGCAGTGTACGTTAGCACTGCTGCTTTTTTATTACAGGCAGAATTGTACTACTGAAAAGCTATTTTCCCTGAACACAAAAATAAGAAGTACCATAATACGGAAAATCCCATTTTCAGTCATCACTTTTTGAAATTACACTGCTTGATTATTTTTCATACTGTTTTTCCGTTTTTTTATATAAAAATACTCCTTTCTGGCTTATATTCCCGGTTCTCGCCAGAAAGGAGTATTTCTTTACTTCTCATGCACAACTTTTTTACATCCACCATGCATTATTTTGCGGGGACTATTTATAATCACTTAATCTTTATATGCTTTAAACCATATACCGCCGCTACCATCATACTTGCGCCCGAATACAAGCTTGGGTTTAGCGTCGTCCTTTCTAACCAAGTAAACTGCCCAGCCTTCGTGCGATGCACCTTTATATAACCTTGCATTCAAACTCGGTTCTGGCGCTACTGCAAAAGCGTAATCATAATCTTTGCCGTCAGACGATACTAAATCAATACTAACCCCTGTCAAATTATATTGTTTGCCTTCATCAATATCAAGCAGTTTAAAATAGATTTTAGCCAATAAGTATTCATATCCTTCAGGGGCAGGCTCATTGAACATATTTGCTTCTTGTACAAGTTTCCATGCTCCTTCTCCTCGGATAATCTCTTTTACAGACATCTCAACTTTATATTTTTGTAATAATTCCTCTACCTCAATTACTTGTGTTGTATTCAACGGTGCTGGATTCGAATAAGAATATCCTGTTGTTACAGGTACAAAATCTTTTGATGTAACTAGTATCTTTTTGTTCTTACCGTCCCATTCTACCTTTGCGCCCAGCGCTTCCGCCAAAGCTCGAGCTGAAACGAAATTCGTGCCGTCAACAGAGCCCTCCAAGATGACCGTTACCATATCGGTGTCTATTGTCTTTCCATCTACTTCAAGTTTTATAACATCATTGAAAAACGCCTCTTTTATTTTAGGCGCAGCTATTACAGCTAATGAAGACGCAATTATTAAGCCCACAAGCAAACCTGATATAAACTTTTTCATGAACATACCTCCCTGCATAGTTATATCAAATTTATGTAATAATCATATAATATTTTCCAACATTAAACAATATTACCTATGCGGATGTTAGCTCGGAAAACATCATTCTTGGTCGCTTTTAAAGGTATGAACGAATATTACAGACGAAGTCTTATTTTACTTCGTTTTTGTCGTCTAAATCGGCGAAAACCTTGATAAAATTAGTGTTTTCGGACAATTTATAATGTAGGAAAACTTATATCACGACATATTCAACAATCTTTTAAAGCTTCATAATCCCATATTTACCTTCATAACTGCAAGTATATTGATATCGATAACATCGTTATGTAAGAAGCAAATAAAGCTTCCACAAATTAATCTTATAATCTTTTCCTCGGCCGAAATAGGAGCAACGCGTTTCTTTAACCCCCTGCCTTAATCCATTCTACTATTTTGCTCACAAATCCTTCTTTCTGCTGCCTCTCTGGATGAGATGTTCGAAGCATTCGCATAATTAGCTTTTCATCTTTATAGAATTCTCTATGCCACCATGATATTTCCTTCAAGCCGTTAGGTATTTTGTGGTTTCTATCTGTAATGTCCTTATATTGATCACCAACAATAAACTTATCTATAAAATCATCATAATGCCAGTGTGTATAAAAAACCACATTCTTGGGTTGTAATATTTCTATCTCCTTCCATATTACTCCTAGTTCAACAATGCAGTATTTCTTCATTTCATAAGTAGCGGTATCAACACTATCAGAGTTATTACATTTGATAATATTTGAAAAGGCTATTCTTTTCCAGCCTTCTTCAGCGGAGCCATACAATCTCTTTGCTATTTCTTTAGTATAATTCCAGTAAGGCCACCCTACCTCATTGTACAACTTTGCCCCACATTCCCGACAATCTAAAAAGCCATAACCTGTATCTTCTCTCCTGGTAATCCTCGTGCAGGTTTCCCAACAAACATTACTTTATACTGATCTGTTTCAAACTTGTCTCCTACATTCCATAATGAGGCTGGAGTATACAATTCTGAATTGATTCCTTTATGAAAGTCTTTACACCTTTGACAGGTCTCATTATTTCCAAGATTAATATTTTTGTACATTTCAAATACCTTGTTTACCATAATTATCTCCCCTCTTAATACCCGATAAACTTTCTCTTTTGATTGCATTTGTTTATTCTATAATATCAATATTTTCAAAATATGTAAGCATTTCTTTACATTTTGCAACATAAAAATAGAAGTATTTGATAGGTTCATTACTTATATTTTTTAACCCAATTGCAGAACTATCTGCTGAAAGCACGTGCATCATACCGGAGCCATACGGATTTACCTTTCCTTTCCACATTTTCCTTGAACAGCCAAGTCTTTCTTTGGATCGACTGTTTTTTTTGTGCGGTGCGGCACCTTCATGAACAACCAAAGCATAAAGAGTGTAAAAAAATCACAGTGCCGATCCGGCAAAGAATGCCGGTCTCAATCGGTTTGCCAAGGTGCAAAGCTCGTTTATTGTTCTGGGCCAGCTCAGTTTTGTCTAACTCGCTCTCGTCTTGGTAGAAAAGTATCCAGTCAAAGCCGGGGACTGCGGCAATTTTTTTCAGTTGTTACACCAGGTAAAGATGGTCCACTTCCTATTTTTGATATAAGTGTTCTGTCTACTCTAATTAAATCTGCTAATTGCTGTTGTGTGAGAAGTTTCTTCTCTCTTTCATGCTTCATATCCATTAATTTCAACACCTGATGTGAATATTCTTCTCCTCAATTTTAAGTTGATTCTTGCATCAATACGTGGTGAGAAATTTTTTCGCATTTATTGAAGTGTGAATAATTTTCACTTATAATAATAAATACAAGCTTTGGAAGGTAAGTAATACAATAGATTTAGGGAAAAGGCTTAAGGAGCTTCGAATTGAAAAAGGCTTGAATCAAATAGATGTAGCAAATATATTGGGTTTAGAACGCAGCACATACGTCAAATATGAAACTGGTGACAGCTCTCCTGATTACGAAAAACTAATTCAGCTTAGCGACCTTTTCCATGTTAGTATTGATTATTTGTTAGGAAAAACCAACATTAAAGAACCCATTGAAACCATTGCCGCCCACCACAAAGACGAGGACTGGACTGAGGAAGAACTGGAGGAAATAGAGAGATTTAAAAAATTCGTCCAATTGAAAAGACAACAAAAAGAAAAGAAAGAACAGTGAAGTGACCGCAAATGTCAAAAGGCAAGACCGATTTGAGTAAATTACTCTATGGACCTGTCCTGTATTTTAAAATGGGCTCTTACTTCAAAGGGATATTATGGTCAATTCTGGTCTTGTTAATCATACCGTCAAATATTTTTGTAGCTCTATTATTTTGGATAATTGCTGGCTGGCTGGCAAATCAAAAGATTGAAGGAAAACAGAATAAAATTACTTTTGTCTTGCCACGGATATATAAAACGCATAAAAGAAAATATCAGGAAACAAATGTTCCAATATTAAAAGCAGCTCCAGAAGGTTCTGAGTATGGTATTGCAGGTTATATCGATGTTGAAACTACAGGCTTAAGTGCAAATAAAGATGAAATCATAGAATTTGCTATATCACTGTTCTGTTTTGAGAAAAGCACTTATAAAATAATTGGTATTATTGACTCCTATTGCGGTTTGCGTGAGCCAACAATACCTATACCTCCTGAAGCATCGAGAGTAAATGGTATATATATGCGCGATGTTAAAGGAAAGGATCTGGATTATGAGCGCATTAATTACTTGATCAACAAAGCAGAGTTTTTAATTTCACATAATTCCAATTTTGATCGTAAATTCGTAAAAATTTTGTTTCCTTCAGTTGAAAATAAAGATTGGCTATGTTCAATGAACGGCATAGATTGGTATGCTAAAGGATTTTGTTCAAAAGGGTTGCAAAATCTTTTATCAGAACATGGAATTCATCCAAAATCTGCACACAGAGCGCATGAAGATGTTATTTCTGCTATTAAATTACTTGCTTGCTCAAATGAAAATGGAGAAAGTTATTTCTCGGAGCTTATGAAGAATCATACCAAAGAAAAACTCTCTAAAACAAACAAACCCGGATACTATAATGGTAAACATTATACAGAATATGTTGAAACCATTAAAATATTGAGACGAGAAGGTCAGGAAGATGCTGCCGAAAAACTATTATTAAAACTGTTAGATGCAATTGAGGCGAAAGCTATATCAGAGGGATGTGGAGTGGCACCTTGGTACTATGAACAATTAGCCATCATTTACCGAAAGCAAAAAAATTACTTAAAAGAAATAGAAATACTCGAAAGGTTTGCAAAACAAAAGCACGCTCCAGGAGCTTCTCCTCCGAGGCTTTTGGAAAGACTTGAAAAGGCCAGGAAATTAGCCTTAAAATATAATATACAAACATAAAACGTAGTGTGAGGTCGCTAAGTACGAAAGACTACTTTAAGAAGCTGAAAGAAAAAATATTGAAGTTGTATATTTGCCACTTAAAGGGACCACTTAAAGGGAAAATTAAAGGCCTTTACTATGACGGTGTAATAGCTATAAATAATAGCATTTCCACCATAACTGAAAAAACATGCGTACTAACAGAGGAACTCGGTCATTACTACACTTCATGTGGAAATATTCTCGATACCTCCTATACAAATAATCGCAAGCAGGAAGTCAAAGCTCGACGTTGAGCTGTAAAGCGTCTTGTGACGTTGGGGAAAAAATTAAAGCCCATAAAGCAGGTTGCAGGAATCCATACGAAGTAGCCAAATATATAGGGGTAATTGAAGAATTTTTATTAAGGCTTTTGGAACCTACAACGCAATGTATGGCAAATATAAAAAAAGCGGGAATTACATAATCTGTTCTGGTTCGCCTGGAGT
>JAMOAC010000359.1 GCA_023621975.1 Bacillota bacterium
ATGCCTGTCTGATATAACCAATATAGCCTGATAATACTTGTATGAGCCTGATAATCCTTTAATCTTCAGTAAACTTCCGAAATCATCCTGTTCGACCATCAAAGCTTCCAAAATATCAGTATTCTTTCTTTGCCTCTTTTCTTCCAGATGTTTGTACAATCTATCCAGCAACTCGTCCGCTTCTTCGATCTGAATAGGCTTAAGTCTGTAATCAAAGGCACCCTCGCGTATTGCCTGCTGAGCATAGGAAAATTCAGCAAATCCGCTTATCACCACAAATTCCGTATCCATGCCACGGTCCCTGGCCATTCGCATCAGGTCAAGCCCGGATATCTCAGGCATTCGTACATCGGTAAAAACCACGTCAGGTTCATCCCTGAACATAATTTCATAAGCTTCTTCAGAATCAGCAGTCTTTGCTATAACCTCAAAACCTTTTTCGTTCCACTTAAATATTTTTTCAAGCCATAATAAAACCCAGGGTTCGTCATCGACAAGCAAAACTTTATACATTTTTAGTCCCTCCTTCTGTATGGCCGCACCGGTACGGCATTTGCAGATTCTCTCTATCTATTTCATAAATGATCTGTTTCATAAATGCATTTATTTACTTTTTATATTTATTTTACAATGGCTATTAACTTGTATTTAATTTTTGAAGATGTTTATGCAACAGATATTTACTTCTTAAGATATTTACTGAAGAAAGCTTCCACCCAATCATCTGCAAAAGTTGTGTCCATATCACCCAATTCGAAACCGTGGCCTGCTCCTTCAATAATATGCAGTTCTGCATTGACTCCCGCTTTTTTCAAACTTTCATAGAGCATGATACTTTGACTGTAATGTACAAGTTCGTCCTTATCACCGTGTATGATAAGAAAAGGAGGTGTTTTCTCTGATATATAACTGATAGGATTAGCCGCAGCAGCTTTTTCCGGATTCGATTTGGCAGGCATTCCCAATAGCCTGGATTCAGCTGAATCAGCACTGTCATGGTCGTACTTTATATCAGGGTGGTTCATTTTCAGAAAATCAACGGGAGCATAATAGGTGCAAACAGCTTTTATATCATCCCCTGTAGTGCCCAGCAATGCTGCAAGATGGCCTCCAGCTGAATTTCCCCATGCACCGAAGCGTTCAGCGTCAAGGCCGTATTTTGATGCATTGGACTTGAGCCATCTTATTGCCGATTTGCAATCTTCCAGCTGTGCAGGAAAAACAGCCTGATGTGACAGGCGGTAACCGATGCTGGCCACTGCAAACCCCTTATCAACCATCTGTACCGGGACATAGTACTCCTTACTGTGGTACATCCATCCGCCGCCGTGTATCCACACTATTACAGGATATGGCTTTTGGGCGTTGCGTGGAAGATAAAGGTCCAAAAGCAGCGGCTTGTCGTCCGCATATGCATATTCAAGGTTGGAAACAAGTACAGTATCCTCACCGGGCATCGCTATATTTTCAGATTTTGCAAAGCCAAAGGCTTCATCGTGAAAGCGCATTCCTTCACTGCCCATCATATTATAATAAGAGTTAAAGTGCCCGTTATCACTTCTCAATACTATATATTGATGGGGGATTACAAAGCGGTCCAGGCAAAAGTGTAAATCATCGCTTGTTTTTCGTGAGGAATCATGAATACCTGTTACTATCCGGATTCTTAACCTGCCAAGAATACTTTCTCTTTTCTCCTTAATCAGTTCAGGCATGTCATCCGGCATTGAAGCACAGCAATAAGATATGACAGACGATATCATATCCGGATATTTCACGGCAAGCTTAAGCGCGAATGCGCCGGCAATTGAAAATCCTTCAACCGCCCTGCCCTCACGGGAAGCAATGGTGCGGTATTTTTCATCAATTAAAGCTAATAGCTCCCTTATTACTACTTCTTCGCAAACACTGGAATTAATTATATCTAAATCGGAAAATTGCCCGACATCAAAAAAAACAACAATTACATTCGGATTTATTTCTTCCTTGCTTTCCGCAGTTATTAAGTTCAGTACTGCAGTTCCAGGTGATTTGTCTTCTTCGATTCCATAGAATCCGTATATAACCGGATATGCCTTGCTGCTTTTATCATAATCGGCGGGTAAATAAACATGAAAATTATATGTGTGTTTCGTTATGGTGCTTTGAAATACATAATGTTTCACCATCATCAAATGCCCCCATACAGTTACATTTTTCGGGCATAAAAAATGACTTTCTCATTTCAGCATATAAGATTTGCATATTTTGGCAAAGCTTAGTTTATTTCCGTGTTAAATCATAATAAAGTTTTTCTTAATATTATCACCGGATAATTTCATTGTCAATAGCTTAACATTAACGCTAATCATTGTTGAACACTGGTTTTACAAGATTTTTTGAACAACAAAAAAGGTACGGGGCAAAAACCATGCAACCTATGCAGTTACAAAATTTCTACCCCGTCTTTATTTTCAGGATAACCATTATTTCAACTACATACTGCTTCAATGTACTATTTTATCCAAGGTTTTGCTTAATACTTCATACCGGCTTCAAGAGCTTTCATTTCCTCTGGTATCATGTGATGATATTTTGCGGGAAGAACTTTTCTCAAAGCTTTTTCAAAATTTTCCTTTGAAACAATCCCCGTAACTTCCAGGAACTTACCGAGCAGAATTATATTGGCATACGTCAGGTTACCCATATCGGAAGCAATCTGAGTGGCCGGAATTTCGTACACCCTGACATCCTTCCTGTTTGGGCTCCTTGGTACCAATGAGCTGTCGGTAATGATTATTCCATCGGGTTCTACGATGTTCTCGAACTTATCCAGCGAAGGGCCGTTCATAACCATCAGTGCCGTGGCACTGTTTAATATTGGAGATCCTATTGGATCGTCGGATATTATTACATGACAGTTTGCAGTACCGCCTCTCATTTCCGGCCCGTAGGAAGGAAGCCATGAAACGTTTTTGCCTTCAAGCATGCCTGCATAAGCCAGCAGCCTTCCGGCAGAAAGAATACCCTGTCCGCCAAATCCTGATATAATAATTTCCTGCTGCGCCATCCGTACTACACCTCCAGATCCTTTCCCTTGAAATTGCCCAACGGGTATACGGGAATCATATTCTCCTGCAGCCACTTCATAGCTTCATCCGGACTTTTTCCCCAGTTTGTCGGGCAGGTAGACAGTACCTCAACAATGGAAAAGCCTTTTCCTGCAAGTTGAACCTGGAAAGCTTTTTTGATAGCCTTCTTTGCATTTAATATATTCTTAATGTCATGAACTGAAACCCTTTCAACAAAAACAGCACCGTCAAGCGTTGAAAGAAGTTCACATACCCTTATGGGATATCCGTGCAGTTCCGGCTTTCTTCCGTAAGGTGTAGTTGTAGTGACCTGATTTATAAGAGTTGTGGGAGCCATTTGGCCCGATGTCATACCGTATATTGCATTGTTTACAAATATTGTTGTGATTTTTTCACCCCTGGTGGCAGCATGTACTATTTCAGCAGTACCTATCGCAGCCAAGTCTCCGTCCCCCTGATATGTGAATACGACCTTGTCAGGATGTACTCTTTTTATACCCGTGGCGACTGCAGGAGCTCTTCCGTGCGCTGCTTGCTGCATATCGCAATTGAAATATTCGTAATTGTTATAAGTGCAGCCGACGGGCGACACACCTATAGTCTTACCTTCTATATCAAGTTCATCCAGTACCTCTGCAATAAGCCTGTGTATTATACCATGGGTACATCCAGGGCAGTAATGCATGGGTACGTCTCTCAGAGCATGTGGTCTTTTAAAAACTACTGCCATTTTAATCCCCCTTAACTATCTCTTTTATCTTAGCCAGTATCTCCTTCTGTGTGGGGAGCATTCCTCCCATTCTTCCATGGAAATACACCGGTCTTTTACCGTTAACCGCAAGCCTTACGTCTTCAACCATTTGACCTGCATTCAACTCCACCGTCAAAAATGCCTTCGGCACTTCGCTGTATTTCTCGAAAGCAGCTACAGGGAAAGGCCATAATGTTATCGGCCTTATAAGACCTACCTTTATGCCTTCTTTTTCAGCCATTTTTATAACGTTCTTTACTATTCTTGCAACAGTTCCAAATGCAGCTACAATAATATCTGCACCATCGCAGTTGTAAATCTCCACTCTTACTTCATTTTCCTCTATTTTCCTATATTTTGCCTGCAGCTTCTGGTTATGCTTTTCCAGAACTTCAGGGTCGATATATATTGAAGTGATGGTATTATGTTCCCTCTTCATCTTCGTGCCCGTTGTAGCCCAATCCTTATCCACTTTTATAATTTCTTCCCTGTCCCTGAATTCTACGGTTTCCATCATCTGGCCCAGAATTCCGTCGCCCATTATCATGGCAATTATTCTATATTTATCGGCAATATTGAAGGCTTCGACAGTAAGCTCATAAAGTTCCTGAACACTGCTAGGCGCAAGTACCACCATTTTATAATCTCCGTGCCCTCCGCCCTTTACTGCCTGGAAATAGTCACCCTGTGCAGGAAGTATTCCGCCAAGCCCGGGACCGCATCTGACAATATTTACAATTACTGCAGGCAATTCCGCACCAGCAATGTAAGAAATACCTTCCTGCTTAAGGCTGATTCCCGGACTGGAAGATGAAGTCATGACTCTCGCCCCTGCACCTGCTGCACCATATACCATGTTTATTGCGGCTATTTCACTTTCAGCCTGTATAAATGTTCCTCCGACCTCAGGCATTTTTTTTGCCAAATAATGAGCTATCTCTGTCTGCGGCGTTATAGGATATCCGAAGTAGCATCTGCAGCCTGCTCTTAATGCGGCTTCAGCAATAGCTTCGTTTCCTTTCATCAACAACTTTTCTCCCATTAATACGTGTCCCCCTTATTTTTCCACTTCAATTACACAATCAGGACATATGATTGCACAAAAAGTACAACCTATACATTTGTCCATTTCATCGACACCAGCAGGATGGAACCCCTTCTGGTTCAACTTATCGGTTCTCATTATAACTATTTTTTTTGGGCATACTGTAGTACACAGTTTACATCCCTTGCATCTTTCTTCAATAAACGTTACTCTTGCCATATCCAACCTCACATACCAGTTTTATATTTTTTTATATTTAACTGTTAATATTTATCTGTTTATTATAAAACTCTTTTTGTACTATTGCAAGTGCATTACGTTACAAAGTGTCTGTCTGCTCCCATGGCAGCCTGATCAGCTTGGCTAAAGGCAGCAGCGGAACATTAATTACGCGCCCTGCCTCCTCAAGAGGCTTTTTCAATCCGCTTGCAAATGCTACAGGTATACCAGTCTCCTTTGAAACTTCCTCCAGCATTCTCTGGCCTTCAATAATATCCTCCGGGGTAGTTTCAAAAAGGTAATTGGTGTTATTTACGAGCCT
>JAMOAC010000498.1 GCA_023621975.1 Bacillota bacterium
GCTTATTATTCGAGGGGAAGGAACTTTTGCAATGCTGTCGGTGATTATGGTTCTATTTTAATACTGATTCAAGCTGTTCTGTTTTTCCTGATATTTTATGACATTGAAACGGATAAGAGATTTATAAAAACAGTTTTCTCCGTGATTTCAATAATATCTTTAGATATATACCTTTGTTCATATATAAGTGACAGGGTTATTTACGGGCATGTCATGAGTAACATCTATACATCCCAGAATAAGATGATATATTACTTTATTCCAATTATTGTGACTACTTTTATCATGTCCGGCACTGCCGGTTTTATAAGGTACAAAATAAATGACATCATATTTATTAAGAATAAACAATCATTGTACAAACTTGAAAATTCAAGCAAACTATAATAAAATCAAGAAAACTGAAATTTATACCGGCAATTTTCAGGAATTATAAAAAATCTTCAAAAATATTGCGATTTTTTGCTATATATGTAATAATAAATTGATTTTTTCCAAAAAACCCATTTTGAAATGGGTTATATTTCCAATTATTATATTTATAAAAAATGTATTTTAAAAAATATAGGCTGAATATTAAAACTGCATATTTAATGCCTCCTAAAAAAGGCTAACAACTATAATTCGGACAGGGGAGGTAATAAAAGAATTGGAACAAAAAAGTGCTCCGATATACGAGGCATTGGAAAAACACAGATTGGACAGGATAGTGCACTTTGATGTACCAGGGCACAAAGGTGGAAGAGGAAATAAAGAGCTTACCGATTTTCTGGGAGAGAAATGCCTTAAGGTTGATGTAAACTCAATGAAATCCGTTGACAACTTAAATCATCCCGTATCGGTGATAAAGGAAGCTCAGGAATTAGCAGCAGAAGCTTTTGGAGCACAAAGCTGTTTCTTTATCGTAGGCGGGACAACGGCGGCGGTTCAGGCAATGGTGATGTCTGCCTGTAAAGCCGGGGACAAAATAATTATGCCCAGAAATGTACATAAAAGTGCCATAAATGCTCTTGTAATTTGCGGAGCTATTCCGGTATATGTTAATCCCGGTATTAATAAAAGGCTTGGCATAGCCCTGGGAATGTCCATTTCGGATGTAGAGAAGGCAATACAGGAAAACCCTGACGCCAAGGCAATTTTGGTAAACAATCCAACATATTACGGAATATGTTCAAACTTAAGAAAGATAGTTGAAATTGCCCATAGGCATAATATGCTTGTTTTGGTGGATGAAGCACACGGAACGCATTTTTATTTCGGAGAAAACATGCCTGTTTCTGCTATGAAAGCAGGGGCGGATATGGCGGCAGTGAGCATGCATAAGACGGGAGGCTCATTGACACAAAGCTCAATACTGCTTTGCGGGGAAAATGTAAACAGCGATTATGTAAGGCAGATAATAGGCCTGACACAGACTACAAGCGCATCTTATTTGCTGCTTGTATCTCTTGACCTTGCCAGAAGGAATTTAAGCCTGAACGGAGCTGATATTTTCAGAAGGACCGTAGAGCTGGCTGAATATGCAAGGGATGAAATAAACAGGCTTGGCGGTTATTATGCTTTTTCAACTGAAATAATCAATAATGACACCGTTTACGATTTTGACATTACCAAGCTTTCAATAAATACAAGGGACATAGGACTTGCAGGGGTTGAAGTATATGACATACTCAGGGACGATTACGGAATCCAGGTCGAATTCGGTGATTTGGGAAATATTCTTGCCATAGTTTCTGCAGGAGACAGGGCCAAGGAAATTGAAAGGCTGATTTCTGCTCTTTATGAAATCAAAAGGCTATATTCAAAAGACCCTACAGGAATGTATGACCTCACCTATATAGACCCTGAAGTTGTATATGCTCCCCAGCAGGCCTTTTACGGAAGTAAAAAAGCTGTATTTATCAAAGACAGTGCGGGCATGATAAGTGGTGAATTTGTTATGACATATCCTCCCGGCATCCCTATATTGGCTCCGGGCGAGCGCATAACAGAGGAAATAATAAATTATATTACCTATGCAAAGGAAAAAGGCAGCCTGCTGATGGGGACACAGGATATGAACGTTGAAAAAATATATGTCTTGGAGGAATAAGAGCTATGGAGCTATGGTACACTGAAAACCACACGGAAAACGTAAGGTTTTCAATAAAGGTTGACAGGCAACTTGTCAGTGTGGAAAGTGAGTTTCAAAGAATAGATGTGTTTGAATCCTATGAATTCGGAAGGATATTGGTCCTTGACGGCTATTTGATGCTGACCGAAAAGGATGAATTCATGTACCATGAAATGATAACCCATGTACCCATGGCAGTTAATCCGGATATTAGGGATGTTCTTGTAATTGGGGCTGGTGACGGAGGTACGATAAGGGAACTTGCAAGATATGATTCAATAAAAAGAATAGATATGGTTGAAATAGATAAAATGGTCATTGAAATATGCAAGGAATATATTCCGCAGACAGCTTCGAAGCTGGACGACGAAAGGGTAAATATATACTATGAAGATGGATTAAAATTTGTCCGCAGCAGGCAGAACGAATACGACCTTATAATTGTTGATTCCACTGACCCCTTTGGCCCCGGAGAGACCCTGTTTACAAGGGAGTTTTACGGGAACTGCTATAAAGCACTGAAGGAAGACGGAATATTGGTTAATCAGAACGAAAGCCCATATTATCCCAATGATGCAAAAGCAATGCAAAAGGCGCACAAGATAATAAAATCCATATTTCCTGTGGCACGTGTTTACCAGGCACATATTCCGACCTATCCGTCAGGCCACTGGATATTTGGCTTTGCGTCCAAAAAGTATGACCCTGTAAAAGACCTGAAGGAGGAAAGGTGGAATTCACTGGGCATAAAAACGAAATACTACAATACTGATTTACATAAAGGTTCCTTTGCCGTCCCCAATTATGTAAAGGAGCTGTTGGAAAATGCTGAATAAAAACGTTCACACTATTTTAGGCTGTGACAATGATTACAGTGAAAGCAGGATTGTAGTTTTCGGCGCTCCTTTTGACGGTACAACATCATACCGCCCGGGTGCCCGTTTTGCAAGTTCGGCTATCCGGAATGAAAGTTACTCAATAGAAACGTACAGCCCCTACCAGGATAAGGACCTGGAAGATATTTGCGTATTTGACGGAGGAGACCTGGATTTGCCCTTTGGCAATGTAGCAAAGGCATTGGAGGAAATCGAAAAGTTTGTATCCAGGATAGTGGGAGACGGAAAAATCCCGCTGATGATTGGCGGGGAGCATTTGGTAACTCTGGGGGCTGTCAGGGCAGCCGTCAGGTACCATGAGAACCTTCATATAATACATTTCGACGCACACGCAGATTTGAGAGATGAGTATTTGGGGGAAAAATTGTCCCATGCAACGGTTATGAGAAGGTGCTGGGACCTGACCGGGGATGGCAGAATATATCAGCTTGGAATAAGAAGCGGCTGCAGGGAAGAAATTTATTGGGGAAGAAATCATGTGGAAACATGCTTTTTCAACTTTGACAGTTTGGATTCAATAATAACAGTTTTAAAAGATAAACCCGTTTATTTGACCATTGACCTTGATGTTCTGGATTCTTCTGTATTTCCAGGGACTGGGACCCCGGAAGCAGGCGGGGTGACTTTCAATGACTTGCTGGATGCCCTAATAAAAGTGTCCAAATTAAACATTGTGGCAGCAGACATGACGGAGTTGTCTCCGCCGCTTGATCATTCAGGCGCCTCTACGGCACTTGCGTGTAAACTGCTGAGAGAGATATTGTTATTAATGCATAAATAAACCTGATTATTGAAAGATAAACCAAAGAAGGAGGAATGATTATGGGAAAAGCGTTGATAATAGGAGCCGGTGGAGTTGCCGGTGTAGTTGTTCATAAGTGTGTCCAGAATCCCGATGTGTTTGAAGAGATTTGCATTGCAAGCAGGACAAAATCAAAATGTGATGCATTAAAGCAGAAACTTGAAGGAAATAAGACAAAAATCCAGACAGCACAGGTGGATGCAAACAATACCGACGAGGTAATTGCCCTGATTAATGAGTTTAAGCCTGATATTGTAATCAATGTTGCATTGCCATACCAGGATTTGCCTATTATGGATGCATGCCTTGCAACAAAAACCCATTACCTGGACACAGCAAATTATGAGCCACCTGACGTTCCGAAATTTGAATACAAATGGCAATGGGCGTATAAAGAAAGGTATGAACAGGCGGGGATCACCGCAGTACTTGGATGCGGTTTCGACCCGGGCGTAACCGGTGTATTTACGGCTTATGCCATGAAGCACCATTTTGACGAGATTCATTATATTGACATACTGGATGCCAATGCAGGAGACCACGGCTATCCCTTTGCCACCAATTTCAATCCTGAAATAAACATACGTGAAGTTACGGCAAAAGGCAGGTACTGGGAAAACGGAGAGTGGATTGAGACTGAACCCCTTGAGATAAAAAGAAAGTACAATTTCCCTGAGATAGGAGAAAAGGATATTTACCTCCTTTACCATGAAGAACTTGAATCTCTCGTGAAAAACGTGAAAGGATTAAAGAGAATAAGATTCTGGATGACTTTTTCGGAAAGTTACCTTACCCATCTGAGGGTTTTGCAAAATGTGGGCATGACCTCAATAAAACCTATCGAGTTTGAAGGCAAGATGATTCAGCCCCTGCAGTTTTTAAAGGCAGTCCTGCCTGATCCTGCAACCCTGGGGCCGAGGACAAAGGGTAAAACAAATATAGGATGCATTTTCCAGGGCGTGAAAGACGGAAAACCGAAAAAATATTATCTTTATAATGTCTGTGACCACCAGGAATGCTACAGGGAGGTCGGAGCCCAGGCTGTTTCCTATACAACGGGAGTACCTGCAATGATCGGGGCAATGATGGTTTTGACCGGTAAATGGAAAAAGCCGGGCGTGTACAATGTAGAAGAATTTGATCCGGATCCATTTATGGACGCATTAAACAAATACGGCTTACCGTGGAAAGAAAGCTTTTCCCCGGAGCTGGTGGACTAGGGTGAAAGTATGGACATAAATTTTGAAAAACTGCCTACACCGGTATATATTGTTGATGAAAGGCTTCTTGTAAAAAATCTGGAAATTTTAAAAAGTGTCATGGACAGGACGGGCTGCCGCATTCTCCTGGCTCAAAAGGCATTTTCAATGTATTGCCTGTACCCGCTGATAGGGCAGTATTTAAGCGGTACTGCCGCAAGTTCTCTGTTTGAGGCAAGGCTTGGATATGAAGAGATGAAAGGCAGGGAAGTCCACATTTATTCTCCTGCGTACAAAGAAGAAGAATTTGACGAAATAATGGAGATATGCGACCATATAATATTTAATTCTTTTTCCCAGTGGGACAGGTTTAAA
>JAMOAC010000240.1 GCA_023621975.1 Bacillota bacterium
GCTTTCTGTATCTATTGCGGATATGTTGTCCAGAATCCATTCCGGTCTTGCATTAATTATTAAGGCATTGTCAATTTTTTTAAGAGGCCCTGTTGTTTCATACATTATGTAAGTAAGAACATTTTCGTACTCCTGAACTTTTCCATATTCATATGCTATTTTCCGAAGTATTGGTTTTTGCTTGGGAATATTAGGATATTCTTTAATCAGCTTTTTTAACTCTTTGTCATCAAAATATAAAGACTTGCCTGTATAGTAATATTGCTCATTTATACTATTGTAAACACAGATGGAGTGAATATAGTTATTTGACAACATTACGGAGCTTGTAGCCCCAATTAGTTTACTGTACAACTCACTCATATCTATGCTTCCCTGAGATGAGTTCATAATATAAGAAACTCCGGGATTTAAAAAAAGGGATTTCGATGAATTTTTAATTGTTTTATCAACAAACTCGATATTAAACTTTAATTGGTTTAATATCTTTTTACTTGTTTCGAACTCATTTTTCATAAATATCTGGTGAGCAATAAGGTAAGTAGTTATGGTAAAGGCAATTACGACTAAAGATATAACGGCAGTCAACCAGAGAAGTAGGCGCCCGAAATATTTCTTTTTGGCTAATATTCCCCTCTTCAGCATGTTTTCCTCCATGAAGAATATTATAAAATAATATATACACTTTTAACTAGGAATATATGAATGCTTCCTGCAATACATTACAGTTCACTTGTTAGAAACTGGAAGGTAGGAATATTACCGCTTTTGTTTTCCAATATATAAATACCTACATTAATTATTATATTATGCACATTAATAATTATATTATGTATATTAAATAATGTAAATAATATCTGCTAATTCTAACCTTTGTTCATGTTATGGAATTACTATTCCCTTTATATAATTTTTCGGCTTATTATCCAGTATCTCAAATGCAGTTTGTATATTATCCAGGTTGAAAATGTGGGAAATAGTTTCCTCTACCTTGAATACTCCATTATTTATTAATTGTACAGCTCTTCGCATATCATCATATTGATTCAGGGAATATGCAGGATGTGCAACCCTTATCTCCAATCCTTTATCTATTGCTTCCCTGAAGTCAAATTCCCTTGCTGTATCCTTATGAGAACTCATCACTATCAGTCTTCCCCTCCCGGTTTTCATATAGCTCATGGACGTGCTTATCAAAGCCGGTATCCCTGTTCCTTCAATCAGAAAATCTGCCATATTTTCATTTGTTATATCAGTTATCCTGTGCTTTACATTCTCCCTTTTGGAGTTAATTATGTGAGTAGCCCCGAATTTCCTTGCCAATGCCAGCTTTCTGTCATCAACATCTATGGCTATAAGCGCCCCGAGAAAATTACCTGCCAGTACCTGAATGCACCATAACCCCATGGGTCCACAGCCCAAAACCACGCCATAGTCACCTGCTTCAGGTGCAGCAGCTCTCAGTACGGTGACAATGCATTTTAACGGTTCTCCCAGAGCATACTTTGGATCAACATTTTTAGAAAGTTTATAACAATCTTTTTCAGAAACAGTCATGTAGTCTGCAAAT
Organism: Bacillota bacterium; assembly: GCA_023621975.1. The sequence continues at coordinate 1,571 of JAMOAC010000240.1, forward strand.
CCTCCGCTTCCATAACCGGTCACTGCATCTCCGACGGCAAACCCCTTTGTATTTTTTCCTGCCTGTACCACAATTCCTGCCCACTCATGTCCCAGTGCCATGGGGCACGTACCCAAAAGCCCTTTGAAATGATTTAATTCCCAGTTGCAGAGTCCGCAAACACTGACCTTTACAAGCAATTGATCATCTGTTAGGTTTATGTCTTCTTCTCTTACTTCAAATCTGCCTGGTTCCACCAAATATGCTCTTCTGGTTTTCATACATTCATCTCCCAAACGAATTTAATACGTCATTTTTTTGAATTCTTACTTAAAATTGTAATTTCCCAGGCCTGCAGTATAATGCTGCAGACCTGGGTGGATGCATAATGTTTACTAAACATTTGCTTTTTTACTATATTTTTGCAAGTTCATACGAAATTATTGTTTGCCGTTTGCAGCCTTCCACTCCTCAATCTGCCTGGTCAGCTCTTCAATAACTTTATCAAGACCTGCTTTTCTTGCTCTTTCTTTTTGCTCTGCAAGATACTTTTCCACGTCAGGTGCACTGCCGCTTGTCAGTATCTTATCCATTTCCAGCATAATTGCTTGTATCTGTGCCATTTCCTTCTTAATGGGTTCATTATCCTGCACAAATCCAAGAATAGGTGAAACTGCTGCAGATTCTGTTTGCTTCTTCATCCTTTCCAGAGCTTCTGCTGAATTCCAGTTTGAAGGCCACTGATCCCACAACGGTCCTGTCCAGCATGCCCATATTGTCCATTTAGTATTTTCAAATGTTCTAACTGTAGGATTATCAGTACCCTTACCTTCAACAACTTCATAATTAATTCCTTCCACACCATAACAGCTCATGTTGAAGAAAGTCTTGTCTGCATACATATAATCCTGCAACATCATTGCCCTCTCAGGATTTTTGGAAGTAGAACTTATACATGTGAAACAGCTGAGTACCCTGTCAGTACCAATAAGCGGAGTGTACATAGGTATTTCCACAGTTGGGAACCCATAGGCATTGGTTGATTTTTCAGCAGTCTCATCGTAAATACCGGCATCGGGCATTACAGCGTATTTACCTGTCTTACATTCAGCATCCCTTGCGTCAATCTTTGAAATCCAGTCTTTTGCAATATACCCTTTCTTATAAAATTCACTCAGTGTCTTTGCTCTTTCAATAACTCCCTCATCGTCATATGGCCAAATAACCTTTCCTTTTTCAACATCATACCAGCCATCCATATCATGTTTTGAAAGATTCCATAAGAAATTCCATTTCAGAGGGAACATCGGGATCATTCCAGGTTCGTTTTCCTTAACTGCTGCAAGGAATGGTTCAAGATCTTTCAAATCCTTAACGCTCTTATAATCGAAATTGTACTTTTCCACCAAGTCCTTCTTCAATACTATACCGGCTGTTTGAGCATAAACAAAAGGATGTGGTATAGCATATTTTTTTCCCTTGAATGTTGCAGCTTGCCAATATTTAGGCTCAATTCTCTTCATTATCGTCTGTCCATACTTGTTGAGCAGGTCATCCAGTGGTATGGCAATCCCCTTTGCCACAGCCTGAGCCAAAGGAAGGCCCCAGGGATTCATAAACAGGTCAAAAGGCTCACCTGCAGCTGCCATCAGGCTTACCTGGTTTCCTGCCTCAGAACCTTCAACAAGTATAAACCTGATTTTTGTGTTAGGAAGAACGTCAGAAGCATGTTCCTCCAGATATTTGTTCAAATGTTCCTCTACTATTGGCTGATCCGACATATCTGCAAGTGCCTTGATCACTACATAACTCACGGTATAAGGTTCCAAAGTTTGTTTATTGTCTTTTGCAGAATCATCTGAAGACGCAGTCTCATCTGTTGTTGACGTTGAACCATTGGAAGCCTTGTCCCCAGAGGTGTCATCACTTGCTTTTCCGCAACCGGCCAAAAGTGAAGCGATTACGAAAATGATCAGCAGAATTGCAGAAAACAATCTCAGCAAATTCTTTTGTCTCATGACACTTTGCCTCCTTAACTTAATTTTTTTATTTTAAAGGGCTCCGTCTCAGCAAACTAACCCTTAATAGAGCCTATTGTAAGTCCTTTAATAAAGTACCTCTGGAAGAACGGAAAGATAAACAGCATGGGGCCCGCTGCCAGTACACACATTGCCATCCTGGCAGAATACTGCGGCAAGTCTACTGTTGAACCTGTCAGGAGCCTGCCGGCTGAAGAATTCAGGAACTCAATATTTTTCATAATAGTAACCAGCAGATACTGCAATGAATACAAGTTTATATTAGTGGTATATGTCATGCTCTGGAACCAGTCATTCCAGTAATTGAAGGCAATGAACAACCCTACGGTGGCAATTGCCGGTTTGGAAAGAGGAAGAATAATTTGGACGAATATTCTGAATTCCCTTGCGCCGTCAATTTTAGCTGATTCAATCAATGCACTGGGTATTGTTTGTAAGAAGCTTCTCATCAATATTACATAAAAAGGCATGCACAAGTATGGAAAAAGCAGTGCAAAAAATGTATCTTTCATTTTAAACCAGGATACTATCATGATATATGTCGGCACAAGCCCTCCGTTAAAGAGCATGGTGAAAAAAATATAGAATGAGAAGAACCGTCTGTACCTGTAATCCTTTCGTGAAATAACATATCCCATACTTGTAGTAAGTATTAGCCCTAATATCGTTCCTACCATGGTTGTTAAAATGGTAACTGAATATGATGTTAACAGTTGCTTGGGATTCAGGAATATCTGCCTGTATGCAGCCAACGTAATTCCTTTAGGGAAAAAGGTATAACCTGTTGTAAATATATCCCTTTCCCTCATTAAAGAAATAATAACAACCAATATTATAGGAACAACACAAAAAAGTGTAAACAGTATTAGTACCAGGTGAATAACTAACCTTGATAATTTAATTTTGCCAGATTTTTTCCCACTCTTTTTCATAGCCGTAATCACCTAAAATAGCGCGTTATCAGGATTTATCTTCTTTACTACAAGATTTGTAATGAAAATAAGAATGAACCCGCATATTGATTGATACAGTCCCGCTGCCGATGACATTCCGATATCCCCGAGTTGTCTCAGTGCACGGTACACATATGTATCAATTACATCTGTCGTTGGGTACAGGATAGGATTATCTTTTGGTACATTATAAAACAATCCGAAATCTCCGTAAAAAATTCTTCCAATGGCCATAAGGTTGACAACTATAATAAGGGGTGTTATAAGCGGAAGAGATATATACCTTACCTGCTGAAGCTTTGAGGCACCATCTATTAACGCTGATTCATAGTATTCACGGTCAATCCCGATTAGTCCTGCATAGTATATAATAGCTCCATATCCCGCCATCTTCCACACATAAACAATTACAAGTATAAACGGCCAGTACTTGGGATCATTATACCACTGTATTTCGGCAATCCCGATCATCTCAAGCAATTTATTCAAAACGCCTCTTTCAGATTCAAGAAATCCTGAGACAATATACGATACAATAACCCATGACATGAAGTAGGGGAAAAAGAAAACGGTTTGGTAAAACTTTACAAACCTCTTTGTAAGTTCAAACAGAAGTAAAGCAAGCATCACAGAAAATATGGTGTTAAATGTGAAAAATAATGCATTCATTACTACAGTATTGCGTGTGATTGTCCATAATGAATCTGAGGTTAACAGGAATTTAAAATTTTCCAGGCCCGCCCATGGACTTTTCAGTAATCCCAGCCCTATATTGTAGTTTTTAAATGGTAAGACAAGTCCATACAGGGGGACGTAATTAAAAATAAATACGAAAATAATT
>JAMOAC010000307.1 GCA_023621975.1 Bacillota bacterium
CTGGTTAACCTGGTTGGCGGTTGCTTCTATAAGTACGTACTCATTGTCTTTCAACGCTCTTTCCATTGCAGCTTCAATCACATACTCATTTGCGCTGCATACGGATAAAATCCCTTTCGGTATTCCCTGTTTCTGCAACTTCACAATTTCTTTCAGCGGATGCTGCCGTTCCATGTATCTTCCCCCTATTCATTAATGAGCAAAATTTTGCCCTTTACCGCCCCGGGCACCTTATACATATCAAATGCCTGCTTGATTTCGCTCAATTTAAATTTTTTAAATATTAGCTTGTCGCTGAATTTCAACTGTCCAGTTGAGAAATAGTAGGCTGTCAGTTCCCATTCTTTTCCGGGAAATGGTGCGCTGTAGGACATCCACGAACCTGTAAGGATAAACTCCTTTCTGTTTATGTTTTCAAAAAGACGTGGAGTAAACACGAGGTCTTTGGTTGGAGTTCCTATAAAACATACTTCTGATTTGTTCCCAGCTATTTCAAAGGCAAGTTTCATAGTAAAATCTACGCCTGCTGTTTCATAAATATACTTAAAACCTCTGCCATTTGTGAGTTCCGTCACAACACTCCTGAAATCAGGATCAAGAGTGTTAATCGTTTCATCAGCACCCAGTTCTTTTGCAAGTTTCAGCCTGTCATTGTCAATATCAAATACAAAAACTCTCCTGGCTCCAAAAATTTTAGCCCACTGTGCCGTGAAAAGCCCTATTGTGCCGCCGCCTAATATTGCAACATCGTATCCGCCCTTATAATTCAACCGGTTCAGGCCATGCAGAGCCACCGTGGACGGTTCAAAGAAAGCACCCTGTTCAAACGACACGCAAGGATCAAACTTTACGGCATTTCTCTCGGGCATCTTTACATATTCGGCAAAGCTTCCCTGTATCCTTGAGCCGATGAAAGTATAATTTTTACATAGAGAATAATCGCCTGCCTGGCAGTCAGCGCATTTTAAACAGGGAATAAGCGGAACGCCTGCAACCCTGTCGCCGGGCTTGACAGATGTAACACCTTCACCGACTTCCACTACTTCACCCGAAAATTCATGCCCAAGCACTATAGGATAATAGTGGGCAGCGTCCCCAAGCACCCTTGGAACGTCCGAACCGCATATACCCGTAGCTTTTACCTTGACCAGTACCTCACCCTTGCCGATACTGGGATCAGGGTAATCTTCGTATCTCATATCGTCCTTTGCATGCAACACACCGGCCTTCATTCTTACACCCCTCATTCGTTTGTTTGTATTAATTCCTGTTTGTACTTCTATGTCATTTTTGTTTGCTTGCTCTCCTGTTCATTGTTGTCATTCTTGCCTGTATTCATTCTTGTTTGATCTTTTGTTGATTCTTGTTTGCCCTTCTGCTCATTCTTACTTGTATCCACTATTACCTGCTCTTTATTTGGATTCCTTATCAAGCCCGTCCAATTTTCGCATTGTATCCTTAAGCTTTTCATACAGCTCAAGGTATATTTCATAATACTTCTCATAAACCTTGTGCTTTTCCATATCCGGCTCATGAACCCTTACTATTTTTACCGTCCTTTCAACCGCCTCCTCAAAGCTTTTATATTGGCCTGTACCCACTCCGGCGAGAATTGCGGCTCCCAGGGTGGTTGCAGTATCAGATGAAGGGACTTTGATTACTTTTCCTGTCACATCAGCTTTTATCTGAGTCCACAACCTGCTGTTGGCAGCTCCTCCCATTGCATTGAGCACATCAACTTTAACGCCGATTTCTTCAGCGGTTTTTAAATTATGTAAAAGTGCGTATGCACAGCCTTCCAGCACTGACCTGATCATGTGGGCCCTGCCCTTGTCGTAACTCAGGCCGAAAAATACTCCCTTTGCATGCTTATCCCAGATGGGCGACCTTTCGCCTGCCATATACGGCAGAAAAATCAATCCGTCTGAGCCCGGGTTAACTTTTTCAGCCTCATCGTCCATAATTTTAAAGGCGCTAATACCAGTCTTTTTTTCCTCTTCTGATTCGTAACCGCCAAGTTCCTGCTTAAACCACTTTAAGCTGCCTCCGCCTCCTACAGTTCCGCCCTGCAAAAGCCACAAGTTCGGAACAACGTGAAAGCTCAGGATCAATTTGGGGTGGGCAAGTGCCTCACCTACGCAAATGCTCATACCCCCGGCCTGTCCTCCCTGTTCCTGGGTTTGGCCGACATCAATAACTCCTGCTCCAAGGGTACCACAACAAGCGTCCAATCCGCCTGCAACTACCGGTGTACCTTTTGCAAGCCCTGTGGCAATGGCTGCATCTTCCGTGACTTCGCCAACAACTTCATGACAGGCAAAAATGTCCGGCAATTTTTCTCTTGAAATGCCTATTTCATCGCAGAATTCATCTTCCCATACACCCTTCTTCATGTTGAAAGCGTGCACGCCATACCCTTGGGAAACATCCTGTGTAAAGCGTCCGGTCAGCTTGTAGACTATATAGCTGTTGCTCTGTAAAAACTTATATGTATTCTTGTAAATGTCAGGCTTGGTCTCCTTGAACCAAAGCATCTTGGGCGTTGAATATGTTGGCTCAAAGGAATTCCCACTTACACCGAATATTTTTTCAAACCCGATCCTGTCAACCACATTGCGGCAAATATCAGCGGACCTTGTGTCCATCCATATTGGTGTATTGTAAAGAACGTTCCCTTCTCTGTCTACTGGAATTGCAGACCAGCTCTGTCCGTCTACGCCTATTCCTGCAATCTGCTTTGAATCTGCCTTTCCAGAAAGAAATATTTCCTTTGTGGCCTCGCATACCGCATTCCACCATTCCCGCGGATCCTGCTCTGCCCATCCGGGAGAGGGATAATAAACGGGATAAGGCTTCGTAGATTGAGCAACAACCCTTCCGTCCAGGTCAAATACCGTGACCTTGCAAGCGGACGTTCCAATATCAATACCCAGCAATAACTTTTCCATAATTAACCTCCCTGATAAAAGAAAAAAGCGAATATTCTTATGGGTTAATCATTATGCTCATTAATTATATTTTATCGCTAAACGTTTCGCTTTATGACAAAAAAATATATAACGTTATTGCAATAACATGTTTCAACTCCCTGATAGTGTTACAACTCCCTGATTGACTCCTGTATCATAAGACTTGTCTTGAGCCTGTACATTGTCGGAAAGTTGCTTTTGTCACCGCTTAATCTTTTTAGCAGTACATTTGCCACCGTTTCCCCTATTTGCTGCATTGGCTGCACAACTATGGATAATGATGGTTTTACAATCTTTGCCACATGCAGGTTGTCAAACCCTATCAATGACAATTCATCCGGTATTTTTATGTTCAACTCATTGATCGCCATTATTGCACCCAGAGTCATCTCGTAATTTGTCACAAATACAGCAGTAGGCCGGTTTTCCATATTAACGAGTTCAATTAATAAATTATAACCGCTCTCCACCTTATAATCGCCGTATTTGACCAGGTTGTAATCCAATTCTATGTTGTAGTCTTCATGCACTCTTATGTAACCCTTCAGCCTTTCCTGGGCAGTAAAAATATTTTCAGGCCCGCATATGATTCCTATTCTCTTGTGTCCCCTTATTATTAACTGTTCCACTGCATTGTACGATGCATTGAGATTATCAACAAGAACGGCGTCACAATTCACTTCTTTTATAGATCTGTCAAGCAATACTATGGGTATGTTTTTATCAACAATTTTATTTAACTCTTCAGCTTTTGAGTAAAGGGGCATGATTATAATACCGTCAACCATTTTATTTACCAGAAAGTTGAGCTTTTCCCTTTCCAGCTTCTCGTCTTCCTTGTAGTCGCAAATAATGGTGCTGTAGCCATTCTTTAGAAGAACATCTTCCACATTTGAGATAATACTTGTGCAGAATATATTCTCAAGGTTTGGTATCAGCACGCCTATTGTCATGGTTTTATTTGTCTTTAAGCCCCTTGCAATTTCATTAACCTTGAAATCCAGCTCTTTTATTGCATTTTCAATAAGGATTCTGTTTTTTTCCAGCACATTTCCGCCGTTTAAATATTTTGAAATTGTTGCTATCGAAAGGCCTGTAAGTTTTGCAACATCTTTTATCGTCGCTGCTATTTTTATCACTTCCTAACGCTAAACGTTTTGCTTATAATTATTTTAGCAAGTATTAAATTGTATGTCAATGATACTCGCCTGGTTAAAAATAATATTTGCACGGTATTGACAAGACACGTTATCCATTTCGAAGCACGCTGCTTAATTTAGAAGGTATGCATGCTCTTTAATTTCGATAACATGCTTTTTATTTCAAAAACATGCTACTTAATTTCGAAAGCATGCTATTTATTGAGAATAGCATGCTACTTATTGAGAATTCTCGAAATTACCACTGCCAGTTCTTCCCGTGTAACAGGTTTCTGCGGATTGAAGTTCCCTTCTTCGTCGCCGATCATTATACCTTCTTCCTTGACTTTTTTCACGGCATCCTTTGCCCATGGAGATACTTTATCAAAGTCTTTAAACACTTCACTAACCCCCTTGAATATTCTTTCATAGCAATCTGCAATTTTCCGCAGCTTTATATCCGTATCATAGGCCAACTGCCCATGGTTGCAATGCTCCACGATAAATGCATGCCGCAAACCGAAGTTTACACTATGGCGCAAAATACCATAATAATCCTTGCTGGGATCGGTAGTTGACCGTCGAGTGTACAAGCCTCTAAATCTTGTTCCCAATGCTTTTGCTATTTCCTTTCCCAAATACTCCGCCGGCTCTCTGTCCTCGGGCTTGTTAATACTGTATATCACCATGGTGCCTTCAGTGCTCTCCGGGTCATCCGGCGGTATCCAGTCCGTGTGCAAGGATATCAACGTGTCACATCCCGCATTTTTGGCACGCCTGACACGTTCAATCAATGTTATATCCCGGCCGTCTTCACGGGTTATATAGAACCCCTTTTGCTTCAGTAAGAGACCGAGCTTAAGCATTGCATTTCCTTCATAATACCCGTTGGGACCAGCATTGGCTCCTTCGTAGTGGCCTGGGTCAAACCCCACTTTTCCCCAATTCACGCTTAAGCACCACCTTACCATGTTTGATTGTTGCCTGTTTGACTCCAGCTTCTATTATTGCAGCTTTCTTAATTGTAGTTTGTTCGATTTTGCAGCAAGTGCACCTATTGTCCTCCGCAAAACCACAACAGAAGGTTTCCATAATGTTTCTACTTACATTATATACAGCACACCGGAAAAAGTTTACATTTTGAATTGGGGAAGGTGTAAAATCGCATTGTTATGATTTAGATGAATTTATAAATTCTTTATTTCTGTTTTTATTTCCATTTATATGCTGTTTTTGTTAACCTCAACGACAACAATATC
>JAMOAC010000408.1 GCA_023621975.1 Bacillota bacterium
CGTCAATATAGCGACTGTGAATGCCGACATTTTTAATCTGTTTTGTAAAAGCGTATTCCAACATGTTTCTGGCATAGTCCACATCAGTAATTAAAATAGAAGGAAAACTCCATAAAAGGCTGTCTCTATCCCAATAAGCCGCACTAACGTAGTATCTTGGGCTTCTCGATGTAACCAAAACAAATTCTTCAGTATCCAGTGTTTTGCCTGATGCATAAAAATAGTTGAAAAACAGGTTTCTGTTGAATAACTTTTCTAATTCCTTGTTATCACATGTTCTCTGATGGCTTAAGAGCCACCTGCAGCTTTCCTCCATTACTTTTTCGTAACCTTTTCTCAGCATTTCCTGTGCGGAAGTTGCTGCTCCTACCTCCTCAATGCCTAATCCCCAGTAAAATGCAAGTTCACAGGACTCACCAGGGCATAAATGAAAATTCCTGGATAATACGTATCTAATTCCATCATTCCGGTGTTCAAACACTTCTTCATCCATTTTTTCATTAAACATTGGAGCAATCGAAAATATGGTGACCACATTTCGGAAATCCATTACGAAACTTTTATTCCATTTGCTTTTATATACGTATTGGCTTCCATTCATTGGTTTGCTTTCATTTATTGTATGAAGGCAATTTTTCCAGTATCCTTTCAGGCCTGTTGAAACATCAATATCTTCCTGCCCCTGATTCATAATGCTCAGCTTGTAAATAAAGCCTCTTTCGCCTACAGGAGAAAGTATTACACCGGAAAACATAATACTTCCGCATTTTGCTTTAAATCTTGGAATCCAGTAATTTATAATATCCCATTCCAAATTTTCCATGGGCATGTCTTTTCCGCCTATTCTGCAGAATGGGCGCATAAACTCTTCTCCGGGGTTATCCCCTCCACGAATTTCAATAAGTCCCTTAAAGCCCATGTGCAGGAAATTTAAAGAACAAATAGAAGCATCTGATTCTCTAATTTCAGGTATTGATACCATTTCATTACCTGTAGGGATAAATTTATCACTCACAAAATTCACTCCCCTTGATGCTTTTTGCAACAGCTTTTCCGGTAACCACTATTAGACAATAACATGAATTGCAAAAACATGAAAGGAGTTATTGTAAGATAAAAGCAAGAAAAAAGTAAGATAAACCCTCAATATAGCTTTTGCCTTTTGAAGACAGCTATAACTTTTCTGCTTGCTCCATATGACTGGTTTGTGTCAAAACAGGAAACGAGCTCCCATCCATCATTGCCACTGTTATTTAATGCTTCGTTAAAGGCACTGATGTCAAGCAGCCCACCGGCAAACCCTTTAGTATCAAATTCAATAGTTTTGTATTCCCACCTAGTCATTAATAACACATCCTTAATACCCAAGATTGCAAATTCACCATAAGTTTAATGCAAGCATTTTTTAGGTCTTCCATGTATCAGTCCATATTATCTATTATCATATTATACCTCTAGTAACAGAAATATCAATAAAAAGTTTTATTTACCTCTTCCTTTTTCGCTTCATTTCAAGCAACTGAGAAATGTGTGAATTGGTATTTGTTTTAGTATTTTCAGCATCATTATTAACTTCAATATTCGTTCCGATGGTTTCTGTTTTATCTTTTATAGCTCTTTTATCTGTCTCTTTTATAGATCTTTTATCTCTTGAAATATTTTTATTATTACTGAACTTCATTACCTCATTAATATTTTTGATTATTACTTCTTTTCCTGAATCAGCAACTGAAACAAACCTTTTTATCCACGTATCAGGATGCAAATTAACGCGTCTTATAACGACATCCAGCATAAATAAAATAAGTACAATGATTATCAGCACATATGTCAGGTCTATTTTTCCAGTAACAGGAGGCAACTGGCTTTCAAATACCTGGGACGGATCATTCAGTATACGCCCCCCGCCTTCATACGCTATTTTTTGAATTAGTACATTGTTGTTGTAAGATTCATCCTTTGACAGTAAATCATATTCCGGTGAATAAGGCATGATCAGTCCTGTACTTATTTGCTTCCTCTGCCCTTCTCCGTCAGACAGAATGATATCCGCAATATATACTCCATTCTCCAGGCCTGTAAATGTTCCCTTGTATTCTCCCGGAGCGTCAGGAAAAAGTTTTATTTCCCGCTTTGTTCCGTCAGGGGCTACAAGAGTCCCCTGAGCGTCACTTGCAGTCATAAATGCATCATCTTCAGCTTTGACGGTTATTGTGCCGTTATTCCCTTCTATATCAATTTCTATCTCGTAACCTTCACTCATATTCTGCTGCACAATCCAGGATACGACATTGTTCCAGAACTTTGGCGAGTCCTCCCAGTTCATCCAGTCATATGTCCATATACCCTGTACGTCCGGGGTCCATGCAACGGTCCTTCCCAAGCCGTATTGCCAGCAAGCCAGAATCGGGTCACCTTCGTCGCTTTTTAACACAATATTGGCCGTTTTTTTAGCGGTTGTTGTTACATATCCATCCAGCTGCGGGACTGCTTCAATGCCTTTGAGAATGTCAGAAATGCCAGCAAGTTCGGGTATAAATGTCCTGTTGGTCAGATACTTTTTGCCTGCAAGAAAAACTTCCTTTGCAAATATTTTTGGTATATCCGTGAATTCATCCGTCTCATAGTACCTGCCGTTGCCCCCGTAGGCAAGTGCCTTCAGCAAAAGAAAATCTGCGCCTCGCCCTACCGCAACGGTTGAAAGTGTAATCCCGTTTTCCCTTAATCCTTCTATTATGCTTTCGTATCCCCTTCTTTCCGCCTGACCGTCTGTTAACAATATTATATGCTTTAGTCCTGCGTCAAGATCTTTTATTGTATTATAAGCTTCCTCCAAAGGTGGTAGTATCTGCGTTCCGCCTCCTGATCGGATTGTGCCTATTGCATCCTGTATTTGCTGTAAGTTGTCAAGCTGTTGAGGCTTAACAACCCATTTAAATGCATCATCGAATGCAATAACGCCAATTGTATCATCCTTGTCCAGGACCTCTGTTGAGCGAATTGCCGCCTCCTTTGCCAGTTCCATTTTTGATATGCCGAAATCCCCTCCGGACATGCTTCCGGATTTGTCAATTACCAGTATAAGAGCGAGGTTTGGTTCTTCTTCTTTAGGCTTAATATCCATGTTTACAGGCAGAATTTCCTCAAGCGCCGTTTTATAATAACCTCCAGGTCCATAACTGTTTTCTCCTCCTGTAACAAGAAGCCCCTTTCCCTGATGGCTTACCGCAGTTTTCAGATTGTCAAGAAAGGCATTGTCAAGGCTGTCGGCAGAAACATTAACCAGGATGAATGCGTCGTATTTAAGCAATTCAGAAAGTTCCTTTGGAGCCTGTTCAGGCTTAACCACGGTCAAGCGCATGCTCTCTTTAAGAATGTCCGTCAGTACTCTGCAAGCTTCCTCAGATTCAGAAACAATCATAATTTCAGGCACGTCTTCCACATATGTATAGGCTGAAAGCGAATTGTTCTGGAAAAATGTGTCGGAGTCCGCCAATACCTCTACCCTGTAAGTTACCATCCCGCCTTTTTTTGCAGTATCCAAAAAGGCGAACCTGTTGTCTCCTGTATTCAGTTCAACTTCCTTCTGGGCAGTCAGTGTACGGTCACTGTATAACTGCAGGACTGCCCTTGTTTTAATATTGCTTTTTATGTTAACTGCAATTTCAAACTGCTCATTTAAATTAACAGATTTCGGTACGTTCAGTTCCTGAAGCTGCACTTCTTCTTTCAGGCCGGAGCTTATGGGGTAAACATCTATTGAATAACCCCTTGCCTTCATTTGTCTAACCTGAGTAAGGGCATCACCGGTATTTTCCCGCCCGTCGGTCAAAATTACCACTCTTTTCATATGGTCCCAAGGCATTATGGACTGGGCGGTAACCAATGCATTTTCCAGGTTGGTGAAAGAAGAATTGATTTTTGTCTGCACCTTGTCAAAGACAGGATTTTTATCCGGCAATAGTTCAATGCCCGAGTCTCCTCCAAAATTAATAATTCCTGCCTCGTCGTTTCTTCCCACGTATTTTATTGCTTCCCTTACAAAAGATGCAGCCTGCTCCTTGTCGCTTACACTGTCGGATGAATCTATCAGGAACAAGGTTGTAGTTTTGTTTGAAACCCTCTGGATTGTGAAGCCCGAAATAAGCATTATAATGATTAAGAAAACAAGGCTGCGCAGCAGCACAATGGTAATGCGCCTCCATCGTACTAATCGTGCTGTTTTCCCTATTGTAAACCACATTAATGCAGCTACAGGCAAAAGCAAAAGCAGCAGCCATGGATTTTCAAATTTAAATGCCATTGGAATAAACCCACCATTCTATTATGAGGATTGCCAGCAGAAGGCATAATAAGAGTATTTTAATATCCCAATACCCGATTTGCTTGTAATCCTGCAATATTTCATCATCCTGCCTAACGGGCATTGTGCTTTCAATCGCTGCAAATTCCCTTTCCGATGGGGCATTCACAAAGAAATCCTGCCATATTGTTTCGTTTTCAAGCACCTGTTCAAGCGTATATTTACCTGTTTGAGTGGCCCCGTCAAAGACATTTACCGGAAACGGAGGTGCAACTTGCGTTCTGTTCCCGTCAGGCGCAATTACAAACACTTCTTTTGCTTCCGGGTCAACTGATATGTTTACCAGGTCTCCGGCATTAACAGCGGAAATTTCATTCTGACCTTGCGGCAGCAGTTCCTGTACAATTCTTGTCATTATAACGGGAAAATGCGGCTGTACAGGCAGGTTAGTCTCGTGCAAATCAAAGCCGAAAACCATTACCCGGTTCTTATCCAGGTATCCTTCAAATGCCACTATCCCTTCTTCATTTTCCATAAGGGGATTTCCCCAATGAGGCAGGTGATACAAATCAGCTTTCAGCGCATCGAAAGAAATATTCTCCAGGTTATTATACAGTTCATGCCTTGAAGGCCTTATTTCAGTATACTCTGATTCCCCTGCCAAAGAAAAATATTCATTCCGCGGAGGATTAAAAAGGATTATATGCCCGTCACCGGGAAGGCGCTCGGGTAAAATCCCGTCAAAAACATACAGATCATAGCCCTTGAGCTCATTTATATTTTCAGCATCCGTGCGGTAAAGCTCAATATCCGGAATAAGGTTCAGCATCTTTTCCAGAAAAATGTTTCCTTCCGATAAAAGAAGCGCTTTTCTTACCTTGCTTGAGTATATCATGACTCCCGCATTGTTGTCTTTATCCAGTGTATCTTTAGTGTCAATCTTGCATTCAATCATTGATGCCAATCCGGGTATATCAGACCAATAAATGTTTTCACTCTTCCCTGCTTCAACCTCTACCCTGC
>JAMOAC010000348.1 GCA_023621975.1 Bacillota bacterium
TTTACACAGGGGCCCATGTTTGAGACTCCTGCGGAAATAAGGGCATTGAGGATTTTGGGGGCTGACGCTGTCGGAATGTCCACCGTACCCGAAGTAATAACGGCAAGACATGCGGGAATGAGAGTGCTGGGCATATCGTGTATTACAAATATGGCAGCCGGAATACTTGACCAACCCCTTAACCATGAAGAAGTTATGATTACAGCAAAAAATGTTGAAGAGAAATTTTCAGCACTTGTAAAAAACATTATTGAAAACTGGGATGCCTGAAATACATAAACCAAACAATTTTTCATTACAATTTTTCATTGTAATGCTGAGAGTAATTAAGTGAAGTATGAATGAACATGGCTGTAAAACCTGTGAATATGAATAACAATAACTGTTGATTAATGTCGAAGCTTAGGATATAATTACACATATCAGACATGCAGCTTGGAATAATAAATTTGTGAAAAATGAGGTGCTGTATGTGAACAAGGAAATATTAACACTTGAAGAGGCTGCGGAATTATTTGGAGTAAGCATTAAAACATTTATCAAGCTTTTGAAAGAGGAAAAGGTACCGGCAAGAAAAATAGGCAGAGAGTGGAGGTTCAGCAGGCAGGCACTCATTGACTGGCTGTCTGCAGGGGATTCGCAGGCGTATTCGGCCAGCGAGGGTGATGCAAGGGAATTTTTTAATAAAGTGGCACCTGAATGGGAGCAGCTGAGAAAAATCTGTTATGATGAATCAATAAGGAACAAGCTGTTCCAGCTTAATCTGCTGGACAAGAACATGACGGTACTGGACCTGGGTTCCGGGGATGGATACCTTTCAAGGGCTGTTGCAGCTTTTGTAAAGAATGTTATAGCTGTTGACATATCCGGTGAAATGCTCAGCGAACTGAAAAGGAAAGCAAAGGCTGAAGGCATAAACAATATCGAGCCCATAGAAAGTGACGGACGGGATGTGCCTCTGGATGATTCAAGCGTTGATATGGCTTGTGCCAATATGTATCTGCATCATATAGAAGAGCCTGAAATTGCCATAAAGGAGATGTACAGGCTGATCAAGCCTGGAGGAAAAGTTTTTGTAGCAGATTTTTGCATACACAACAATAAAGAGTTTAAAGAAAAAATGCATGACATATGGCCCGGCTTCAGGCGCCAGGAAATCAAAAAGTGGTTTGCCGACAGCGGTTTTACCAATATCCAGATAGAAACTTTACAGGATGATGAATCAGGCGCCGGCGGTTCTTCCAAAGGTACAATGAAAATATTCGTTCTGACGGCCGAAAAGCCATTGGACGAGGATAAAAATTAAAAAACACTGGAGAAAAAGAATACCATTCAAGGAAGATTGGCCAAATAGTATATAAATACAGCAGCATTAACACAGCAAAAGAAATCCATAAAGAGCGGAGGAATAAGACTTATGAAAAGTTACGACATTAAAGACAAATCACTTGCTCCTAAGGGAAAACTCAGGATTGAGTGGGCAGACAAGCAGATGCCTGTATTGGCAATGATTAGGGAAAGGTTTGAGAAGGAAAAACCTCTCAGGGGGATTAGAATGTCCTGCTGCCTTCATGTAACTACCGAAACTGCAAATTTGATGAGGACACTCAAGGCAGGAGGAGCCGATGTTGTACTTTGTGCGTCAAACCCGCTGTCAACCCAGGATGATGTTGCCGCATCCCTGGTAGAGGATTATGATATTCCGGTATTTGCAATAAAGGGCGAAGACCGTGATACGTACTACAGGCATCTTGTATCGGCAATAGAGCACAAGCCTGACATTACCCAGGATGACGGTGCTGACCTTGTAGGGTTGCTGCACCAGGACTACAGGGATACTTACCTGAAAAACATAATTGGTGGTACCGAGGAAACCACTACCGGCGTAATAAGGCTTCGCAGCATGGAAAGGGAAGGCGCCCTGCAATTTCCCATAATTGCCGTAAATGAATCCCAGACAAAGCACCTTTTTGATAACCGATATGGTACCGGCCAGAGCACGATTGACGGAATAATGAGGGCAACCAATATACTGATTTGCGGTAAGAATTTTGTAGTGTGCGGCTATGGCTGGTGCGGCAAGGGCCTTGCAATGAGGGCCAGGGGCATGGGCGCAAATGTTATAGTCACCGAGGTTGATCCAATAAAGGCAATAGAGGCGGCAATGGACGGCTTTAGAGTTATGAAGCTTGAGCAGGCAATGCCGTTTGCTGACATTATTGTAACTGTAACCGGCAACTTGAATGTCGTGGACGAAAAACATATTGCTCTTGCAAAAGACGGAGTGATAGTTGCAAATTCAGGCCACTTCAATGATGAAATAAATATTGCTGCCCTTGAAAAGCTCTCTGTGTCCAAAAGGACCGTCAGGGATTTTGTTGAAGAATATACAATGAAAGACGGGAGAAAGATATACCTTCTTGCAGAAGGAAGGCTTGTCAATCTTTCAGCTGCAGAAGGGCATCCTGCGGTGGTAATGGATATGAGCTTTGCAAATCAGGCACTTGGTGCTGAATACATTGCAAAAAACGCGAATAAAATGGAAAATAAAGTATATGTATTGCCAGAGGAAATTGACAGGGAAATTGCAAGCATAAAACTGAAGTCAATGGGTATCGAAACTGACATGCTGACGGAAGAGCAAAAAGAATATCTGTCATCCTGGAGGAGCGGAACGTAAATCCATCAAGAGGGAACAAAAATTCAAGTGGAATGTAAATACATAATAATATAGTATTGAGGGGTAGTTTGCATGAAACTTGATATTTTAATTAAAAATTTAGACTTCATACTTACAATGGATGAAGGCAATACCGTCATAAAGAACGGGAACATCGGCATTAAGGACGGAAAAATCGAATTTGTCAACATCCCGGACAGCCAGCTTTCAAGTATGGAGGCAGAAAGGGTGATTGACGGGCGGCACAGGCTTGCCATGCCCGGGCTTGTAAATACCCATACCCATTGTGCCATGACTCTGTTGAGAAATTATGCTGATGACCTGCCTCTTGAAGAATGGCTGTTTAATAATATCATACCGGTAGAAACCACATTAAAGCCTGAGGACATCTACTGGGGAACCATGCTCGGAATAATAGAAATGATTAAGTCGGGCACCACGTCTTTTGCCGATATGTACATCCATATGGATCATGTGGCAAAAGCAGTATTGGAATCGGGCATAAGGGCAAACCTGTCAAGAAGCCCCTTCTTCTTCCATGGCGGTTCTACGGATGAATTGATAGACGAATGCCAGGAGTGCTTTGATTATTTCAAAAAATGGGACGGAACAGGAAACGGAAGGATAAAGGTTTATATCGAAGTTCATTCCACTTACCTTTTTAATGAGGAAACGCTTCGTGCATCGGCAGAACTTGCAAAGAGCTGCGGTACTGGAATACATATACATATACTTGAAACATTGCATGAAGTGGAAGCAAGTAAAAGAAAGTACGGGGCAGGTTCCGTTGAAGTGTGTGAAAAATTCGGTATTTTGGATGTCCCTGTGATAGCTGCCCACTGCGTCTACATAACTGATGCCGATATGGATGTTTTCAGGGAAAAAGGTGTAGGGGTGGCCCATAATCCCACGAGCAACTTAAAGCTTGGAAGCGGTATTGCCAGAGTTCCTGAAATGCTTAGAAAAGGAGTTAATGTGGCAATAGGAACGGATGGTACAGCAAGCAACAATAACCTGAATATGTTTGAGGAAATGCACATTGCAGCCATTTTGCACAAAGGTACCAACAGGAACCCTGCACTGGTAAGTGCTGCAGAAGCCCTTAGAATGGCAACGGTAAACGGAGCGGAAGCAATTGGGTTCAAGGATGAAATAGGACGCATTGAAAAAGGGATGAAGGCTGATATCATACTTCTTGACATAGATAAGCCTCATCTATTCCCGATCAACAATCCATTGTCTGCCGTTGTTTATTCAGCCCAGGGCTCTGACGTTGATACGGTTATAATAGATGGCAAGGTAATCCTTGACAAAGGTAATTTGACAACAATTGACGAAGAGCTTGTAAAACATGAAGTAGGCAGGATAGTAGAACGAATTGCGGGCGCCGGGTCTTGAGCGCCCGCTTAAATACACTGTTGACAAGAGCTGCTTACCGTATTAAAATTATCATGTAATTTGCTCATGAAAATAAAAAATGCTGCTGTGGCTCAGCAGGTAGAGCAGCGCACTCGTAATGCGCAGGTCACCGGTTCGAATCCGGTCAGCAGCTCCAGGTAATAAAACAGGACAGGGAAAATGAACCTGTCCTGTTTTATTTTTGTATCAGCGCTATATCCCAGGATAACGGGATTATTCAAGTCATAATTCAATATAATAAAGAATGATATCCTCGTAATTTCCGTTGCCAAGCAGATAGCCTTTGGGAATAACCCCCAGCTTGTGAAACCCTATTTTTTCATAAAGGTGTATTGCTGCAGTATTGCTTCTTACAACAGCGTTGAACTGTAAAATGGTAAACCCGAATTTGCGGCCTATTTCCAAAGAGTGGCGAACCAGCTTTTCTCCGATATGCTGCCCGCGATAATTTTTATCAACGGCATAAGATGCATTTGCTATGTGCCCGCATCTGCCTATGTTATTCGGATGCAGTATGTATAGCCCTAAAACCTGATTGTCTCCTATTGCAACTCCCGTAAACGTCTGTGAAGAAAAAAATTCTTTTGCTTCCTGCTCGCTCAATTTTTCCATTTGAGGAAATGCATTTGCGTCCTCAACTACCTGATTCCAGATCTCCATCATTTTTGGGATATCCCTGTCCTGGTATTCTCTGATGGTTATCTCCATAACACATCTCCTTTCTTTTCACATCCCACATTTAAAAGAATATACTGTTTGTCTTACATTTTCAATTTTTTTTTAATAAGTCCATGAATAATTGACTTGTTAAAAATAAGCAATTGATTCCGGATGAAATCGGATGGAGATATAAACGGATGGAGATATAATCTGTCGGAGATACAAAAGGACAGATCCCGGATCCTTTGATCAGGTTTATATCTTTTATCAGGGCTCCATAATAATATTCAGGCAACAAAAATTACAGCAAAATCGAAGGAGGAAAAATGCAAAGTATTACACAGATTTTAAAAAGAATTGATTCATGGGTGTGGGATCCGCCTTAGTTGCGCTGGGTGCGTTTTTGAAATTTGACATGGTATGGACCCTGGCAGACATAGTCAACGGTCTGATGGCTGTACCCAATTTGGTAGCTTTGATTGGTTTAAGTGGAATAATTGCATCGGAGACAAAGATTTAATCATTTTTCAAAAGGCCAACGGCAGAAATTATCAAGCCTAAAAAC
>JAMOAC010000087.1 GCA_023621975.1 Bacillota bacterium
TGCTGGCCTCCCGACAGCTCGGTCGGCTTATGGTGCATTCTTTCACCCAAACCGACACTCTCCAGTGCTTCTTTAGCCCTTTTGCGCCTTATCCTTGCGCCGACGCCCTGATAAATCAGGGGAAGTTCCACATTTTCCAGGGCCGTCAGCTTTTGAAGAAGATTAAAGTTTTGAAATATAAAGCCTATTTTTTTACTCCTTATCTCCGCAAGCTGGTTATCGTTCAGCTTGCTTACCTCCATTCCTTCAAGTAAATATGTGCCGGAAGTGGGCGTATCCAGTAAGCCAATCATATTCATCAGCGTTGACTTGCCTGAACCGGAAGGCCCAGTTATAGCTACAAACTCGTGCTGCCTTATGTGAAGGGATACATTGTCAAGTGCTTTTACAACATTATCTCCCATTCTGTACTCTTTACACATGTTAATTATTTGTATCATTCAAGTCACCACCGATTAATTACGAATTCCGCTGCTATTACCGCTTCTTTGCTCAGTATCGTCTCTTTCACCGTTTCTCTGCCCGCCACCGAAGCCTCTCATCATTCCGTTGCGCATTCTTAAATCGCTTTCATCTGAACCTGCAAGTGGAGGAAGTACAACCACATCCCCTTCCTGCAGCCCGCTTATGACTTCAATGTAATCATCATTGTTAATTCCCAGTTCCACCTGGGTTAATACTGTATTTTCATAATACCTGTCATTGCGGCCAGCAACTGTGTCAGGGTTATTGCTTGTTGTCCCGTCCGGGGGTTCAGCTGCCGTTTTGCCGCCCTGGATGCCCTGCTTTTTATCTGCGTCCATGCCTGCCTTCCCTTTAACATATACATAGTATTTATCTCCTATTTTTTGAACTGCCTCCAGCGGCAAAATCAGAATATTGTTTCTCTCGCCCACAATAATTTCTGCGTTCGCATTCATCCCCACCTTAAGGTTGGAAGCTTCATTTATCCGAATGGTTACAGGGTAGGTTGTGACTCCGTTTGATGAATTGCCCTCTATGGCAATTTTCGATACCGTTCCTGAAATCGGGTTGTCAAACGTTTCCTTTAGTGCGTCCACAGTTATGTTCACTTTTTGCCCTTCTTTTATTTTCGCAATGTCAAGTTCATCAATCGGTACGGAAAATTCCATATGTAAAGGGTCAAGAATTGTAAAAAGGACATCCGTGGGTTTCACATTATCCCCTTCTTCAACATTCCGGGAAACAATTATACCGTCAATCGGCGAATATATTTTATAATTATCAAGCTGCTTTTCTGCTGATTCCAGTTGATAGTGAAGTTCTTCCAGGTTTAAATCCGTTGATTGCAATGAAACTTCCAAATCGTCATTCTTTAGCTTTATTAACAGTTGCCCGGCACGGACAAACTGGTCTTCACGCACCTTTATACTTTCAACGGTTCCGGAAGATTCACTTTTTACCACCTTGCTGTTGACATACTCCAATTTCCCGGCCTCAGTACTGGTTTGGGACTTTCCGTTTACCTGAATCTCAACACGGGCATTCATTCCGTCCTTCAAAAAGCCGGGATTATCAAGAACCACTTCAACATTGTATGTAATCTTGCCCGAACTTGTAACAGCAGGGCTGTTGCTGACATATGAAACAGTTCCTTTTACAGATTGCCCCAAGTCTTCAACATTTACCTTTACATTCTGTCCGACATGAATGTCCCTGGCAACATCATCGCTGAATGCCACCTTGAGTTTCAGTCTCGAATAATCGGTTATAGTGAGCACATCGGCGCCCTTTATTAAATTATCCCCAACTTCGGGAATTATGTTTGTAACATATCCGTCAAAAGGGGCAGTTATGGAAAGGTTATTAAGTTCTCTTTTGTTTTTCTCAGCTGTTAATTTAGCCTGTTCTATACTGTTCTTGATTTTTTTTATATTTAATCTTGCATCCGAATCATCAATTTCAAGGAGTAAATCACCTGCTTTTACACTGTCACCTTCCTCAAAGTATACTTTCGTAACCTTACCTGTTACAGAAGGTGATATTTCCGGTTTATTTGAAGATATTATTGAGCCCGACGCTGTGACGGTACTTACGATATCCCCACGTGTTACCAATGCCGTCCTTTGTTTAACGGAATTTCTTGCCACATATAACCTCGGCCTGATAATCAGCCTGAAAACAAGCATTAAAAGCAGTAAAAAACATAAAATTCCTATTACAACATGCTTTCCCTTTATTCTTTTTGAATGCGTTTTCCTTTCCGGTAAGTATGTTTCCTTTTCCAAAGTTATTACCTCCCCGCAAACATCGATGTACTATAATAAACTGCCCAAGGAATTTACCATTCACAATAACCGGTCTCTTTATGCATAATTTTAACCTATTTTGCCACTTACATGTAAAAAAAGAATGTGATAAATGTAAATAATTTGTGAACACGGGAACGGTTGTGACGAGGACAGCTTGGAAATGTGACAGGAGACGGTTCCTTGTTACCTCCAAGGAACCAACCCCTGTTACAATTGGGAACCATCCCTGATAACACAAAAAACCCTGCAAACTCAACGTTTACAGGGTTTTAAACCTGGCGACCCGGAAGGGACTTGAACCCTCGACCTCCAGCGTGACAGGCTGGCATTCTAACCAACTGAACTACCGGGCCGAAACTGCAGAGAATAAAACCTTTATGTTCCATTCTCTGCTGTTTGGTGACCCATAGGGGACTCGAACCCCTGTTACCGCCGTGAAAGGGCGGTGTCTTAACCGCTTGACCAATGGGCCACATAAGGTTACATAATCAAGCCGCAGTAAAGCAACAGCAAAGATTATTTTAATGGGTAACAGGTGAAATGTCAAGTATAATTTAAAATTAATTTATTTCCATCAACGCTACTCTCACAGGAGAACCATCCGCCCCGTCAATTTTTAACGGTAAAAAGGAGCACAGATACTCCCCGTCCGCTACATCTTTCAGGTATAAACCCTCTACAATAATGATTCCGTTTGACAAAAAAAGCCTATGAACGGGATATTCCCGTTCATTAAATCCGTCTATGGAAAAATAGTCTATACCTACTACCGCCACCTTTTTTTCAAGAAGATATTCCGCAGCAGATATATCCATGTAAACGTAGTTCTGATAAAAATCACCGTTCTCGGGTAAATCACTGTTTGAAGTCCTGAAAAACAAAGCATCCCCTTCAACAATAGGCAAGTCCTCTAAATCTTCCCTGGTTATGCACTCTTTCGCATTTACGCTGATAACCTTGACAAACCTTAAAAAGTTATGGGGCTCCATTGATGAAACATCTCCGCCTCCTTCAATGAAGTGGAGCGGTGCATCAATATGCGTACCTGTATGCAGCCCCATAGATATGCAAGAAAGGTTAAAATCACTTCCATCTTCTGTTGAACAACACTTAACAATTCGTACTTCGGGATCCCCGGGCCATACGGTCATATCTTCCGATATTTTTCTGCTGACATCTATAACTTTTCCAACCTTCATTCCAACCATCTACTCCCTGCATCAATGAGCAGTTTAGGGTCAGTTTTCAGTTTGCGGGACAGTTTTACTGCCATAATGGAATACTTATTGTGCAGAACTGTCCCCGTCATTGCACGCCATTCGAGAACTGTCCCTGTCGTTACGTTTTTTTTCGTTTAATCACCTGGCTTAGCCTGATAACTGTCTTCAAGTCCTATTCAAGAATTTCCTTCATAAAGTTAGGGAGTTCAAAACATGATCTGAATATCCCTTCGTTTATATACTTTGTATTTTTCACAAGCCTGGTCGTATCAGCGTTCAGAGGGTCATATTTCTGTGACGCAATTGTAAAGCTCCAGAATCCTCCGGGATAGCTCGGAACCACAGCCATGTAAGTCCTGACTATATTGAAGTGATTACATAGAAATTTATGTGTCCTTTTCAATACATCTTTATAAAACACCGGCGATTCGCTTTGACATACCAGTATGCCGTCAGGCCTGAGACAATTTTTTGCGTCTATATAAAATTTCTCTGAGAAGAGGTTTTCCGCCGGACCTACAGGATCGGAGGAATCTATAATAATAACATCATACATGTTCTTTCTGCTTTTTACATATTCTACACCGTCATCAAATATGAAATTTACTCGTTTATCATGCGGAGCATTTCCTGCAATGGACGGAATGTGCTTTATACTCTCCCTTACCACCAGCTCGTCAATTTCCACCATGTCAATTTTTTGGGGATATGTATATTTCGTTATTTCACTTACGGCACCGCAATCCCCTCCGCCGATTACGAGTATGTCCCTTGGAGACGGATGGGTTACAAGAGGTACGTGTGAGATCATTTCATTATAAATATATCCGTCCAATTCATTTGTCTGCATAACTCCGTCAAGGACCAGGCAGCGCCCGAAATCATATGTATCAATTATGTCAATTTGCTGGAAAGGTGATTTGACTGAAGAAATTATTTCTTTTACCCTGTAACCAACCTTTAGATTATCCCTGTCGTTCTCAACAAACCACATTTCCCCGTCAATATTTTTCAAATAATCCAGGTTAATCATTTTATTAGCTCCGGCTAATTTACAGGAAACCAACCATGTTATTGCATTACCATGATATGTACCTGTTAAAACTGCCGAGTGCATCATAATCCTCATGTTCCCTGCATCCAGCCGGATAAAATCCCTCCTTGTTCAAGGTAATTTATTGAAGCACAACACGGCAATTAATATTTTACAGTGCAGTAGCATTTTGTGCAAGTTCGTGAAATTTCAGCATAAAACTGATTTTTCGGGCAAATTAAGCTCATTTGAAGGATTCATGAACTGGTTATGGTCTTATAAGTTCTAAAGTTAACATAACGGTTGTCCGGCGCATACTATATACTACCACCGATACAGATTCAGTACACTGTCACCGGTACAAATACAGGTTCATTTGATAAAGCTGGACGAGATAACAACACGGGGTTCAATGTCCGTCGAACGTAAAGTTTATTCACATGAAAGGAGGGTTCATATGGCGGATAAAGGATCTTACGTGGTAACATGCAATAACGATTCAATTCTGTGGTTTATTATAGTATTTCTCCTTTTATTCTACAGACCTTATGGCTATTGCCCATACTGTCAGCGTCCATACACCTGTGGCTGCACGTCATCATAACAGGTGCATTATTACTGCAAAAGGGAGCATCGATCCATACTTTAAAGTAAATCTGCGAGACTCCCTTTTTATAAAATTTTGAAATACAAATATTGAATACCCCTTACAATAAACTTGCAGTAAATGTTTACCCGATTCCACATGGAGGTATCTTACGTCCAATTTTATTGCCCTGAGCTTGAAAACCAA
>JAMOAC010000119.1 GCA_023621975.1 Bacillota bacterium
CCTGCATTCATAGCTTTTGTGAGAGCCGGCTGCAATGCATCAGGATCATTTGCAGTTATTGCTATACAATCGACCTTCTGAGCTATGAGTTCCTCGATTATCTGGATTTGTGCTTCAGCTGTCGGCTGATCCGGTGCTTTAAGAATAGCCTCGCCGCCGAGTTCGTCTTCAATAGCGATCCTAAAGCCCTCCATCTCCTTTTCACCGTATGGGTTACCGGTGTTCTTGAAGATAAATGCAAATCTCTTCTTGCCCTCCGTTGCTTTGTCCTGTTCCTGGTCCTTTGCTTTCTCTTCAGTTTTTGTTGTCTCTTCAGTTTTTGTTGTCTCTCCTGTGTTTGCCGGCTCCTTTGACTTATTACCTCCACATCCGGCTAACAGAGAAACAATCATTACAAGTGAAAGAACCATCGCTAAAATTCTCTTCATAAATTTTTGCCCCCTTTTATTTTTTAATTATTTTATCAATGCAGTCTTCAGACTGCTGTATATTTCCATAATGATGCATAATTTTTAAAATAATCCATTTTCTTAGCAGCAAAGAACCTGTACCTAAAGCTTTAAAGCCTGAATTCTGCTTTCTTAAGCTTTTGTTTTATAAAGTTTCCGTACTTTACCCGTGTTCATTTTTATATTTGGAATCATTACTGCAAATATCAGAAGCAAGCCTATTATAATAAGCAGCGCCTGAGCAGGCACATTTTTGAGTCCAAGGCCATAACGCAACAGACCTATAACGAAAACTGACAGTATTGTACCAAAAATTCTTCCCTTTCCTCCGGCTGTACTGACACCACCCAGTACGACCATGGCTATCACGTCAAGTTCATAGCCCATCGCAACATTCGGTCTTGTACTTCCCATCCTCGAAGTAAGGAACAAGGCTGTAACAGCTGACATAAAACCTGTGAGGGTAAAGATTATAACTTTGATTTTATCAACCTGCACACCTGAAAACCTGCTCGCAGTAATATTGCTGCCTATTGCGTAAACACACCTGCCGAAAGTCGTTTTATGGAGCAATAAGCTGAAAATAACTGCAAATAACGCAAATACAATAAGTATAAACGGAATTCCTCCCACATATCCCCATCCGAGGAAGCTAAACCAGGAAGGGAATTTGCCTGATGCCTGGTCTTCAAGTATTATATAGGCAATTCCTCGGTAAATTATCATCGTGGAGAGGGTGACAATTACCGCAGACAGTTCTTTGAATTTTGTTATGAGCAGTCCGTTTATCAAGCCGCATATGGTTCCGACCACAAGGCATATTATCATTGCCAGCTCCATGGGTAGCCCCAGATTGTTATATGAAACAGCCATCACAACCGAAGAAAGTGCAACTGTTGATGCCACTGAAATATCGATATCGCCTAGAATTATCACAAAAGCCATAGGTAAAACAATAAAGGCTTTGTCAAGGAATGTCATTGTAGCGTCAATTACGCTCCTGATACTCAGATAATACGGTGACAAGGATGCATTGACGATGTTTATTATGATAAGCATCAGCACCAGCATCCATTCCCACTGGAAGAAAAAGCTTTTAAGGTTAAATTCTTTATGGGCAGCAATACTTCTCTTCTCCATTGTTTATATTTTCCTCCTCATTAGATTTTTCCTGTCAATATTTCTTTTTACAAGAGCGTTTACTATTACAGCCACAAGTATGATTACGCCTTGAATTGCCTGCTGCCAGAAAGGTGATACATTGATGAGCGGCAACGCGTTTTGTAAAATACCCAGCAAGAGGGACCCCAGAATAATCCCTGAAATTTTGCCGGAACCTCCTGAAATGTTAACTCCTCCGAGAACGCAAGCCGCAATAACGTTCATCTCATAACCCATTGCAGTGTCACCTTGGGCGGAAGCAAATTTTGAAACCCATAAAACACCTGCAAGCCCCGCCAATGCACCCATAATTGTATAGACCATCCACAACACCTTGACAGTGTTTATGCCGCTGATCTTGGCTGATTCCGGGTTGCTCCCTACAGCATATATCTGCCTTCCTGTCCTTGTATGATTAATGAAATAGTAAAAGATTATGTATATAATAATGGCTATAAATATCAAAATATTAATCCCCAGAATTGAATCTGTAGCAATCCTTTTGAAACTTGGCGGCATCTGATGTGCGCTTACCCATCTTCCTCCGCTTATCATAAAGGTTAATCCCCGATATGCATTCATCATTCCAAGAGTTGCTATGATTGGAAGAATTCCTGCTTTCGATACAAGCAGCCCGAGAATGGCCCCGCAAGCAGTACCGATTAATGTTCCGATCAGTATTGCAAGCAACGGGTGTAAATCCGGGTTTGCATTGACAGCCAAAGCAGATATCATTCCCGATAAAGCAAGAGTTGATCCAATGGAGAGATCAATGCCTCTTGTAACAATAACAAGCATCATGCCCACTGTAAGAATACTGAGAATCGCTGTATTTTTTATCATATCATTTATGTTTTCCAGTGTCAGAAAGTTTGGATTGCGCAATTGCACCAATACAGAAAGCAGGATAATAAATACCAGCAGTCCTAATTCTCTGAACTTGCCAATGCTTGAAACTTTTACTTTCTTTCCCAAAGCTAATTCAGACATAGACGTTCCCCTTCTCTTGTTTTTTTCTACTGTACACCAGCAAGCTCCCTTGCTTCCCTGTTTACCATGGCAGCTTCAAGGATTGCTTCCTGAGTTGCATCTTTCCTGTCAAAAATTGCAGTAATTCTGCCTTCCCGCATGACGATAATTCTGTCGCTCATTCCTAGAACCTCAGGCATTTCGGATGAAATCATGATAATACCATAGCCCTGGCATGCCAAATCACTCATCATTTCATGAATAGCAGATTTGGCTCCTACATCAACGCCTTTGGTCGGTTCATCAAGAATAATGACCTTCAAATCAGCGTTAAGCAACTTGGCAACAATAACTTTCTGCTGATTGCCGCCGGACAATGAGCTAACAACATCAAAAACACTGTTTGCTTTTATATTCACTTTTTCAGATAATTCTTTTGCGATTTCCGCCTCCTTGGCGGTATTTAACCATCCTCTTTTAGATAATTTATCCAGTGTAGATAAGGTAATGTTTTTACTGATGTCCCACTGAAGCACTAAACCCTGTTTTTGCCTGTCCTCCGGTAAATATCCAATTCCAAGCTTCATAGCATCAAGCGGGTTTTTAATTTTTACTTCTTTTCCTTCCAGATACACTTTTCCTTTGTCATAAGGCATAATCCCAAAAATTGTCTGGCATACTTCGCTTCTGCCTGCACCTACCAGGCCTGTAAGCCCAAGGATTTCTCCTTTGTGAAGTGTAAAGGAAATATCCGCAAAATAGCCTGTTTTCCCAAGTCCTTCAACACGCAGAAGTTCCTCGCCTATTTTTGCTTCTTTTTTGGGAAACAACTGGGTAATTTCGCGTCCTACCATTGCAACAATGAGTTCTTCCCTCGAAATCTCATTTACATTCCATGTTCCAATATATTTCCCGTCTCTTAACACACTGACCCTGTCAGCCAGCCTGTACATATCCTCAAGTCTGTGAGAAATAAAAATAATAGAAACTCCGTTATCTCTTAATTGCTCTGTAACCCTGTAAAGTTCTTCACTTTCCTTCTTTGTAAGAGCAGCTGTAGGTTCATCCATAATAATGATTTTCGCATTTATGGACAGTGCTTTGGCTATTTCCACTATTTGCTGCTGTGCAACGCTAAGTGCTCCCATCTGTGTTCTCGGATCAATGTCAGCACCTAATTCATTAAGCAGCTTTCGGGCTTCAGAGTGCATTTCATCCCATAAAATTCTTTTTGTAAACTTTTTTGTTTTTTCATGTCCCATAAAAATATTTTCCGTCACACTTAGGTCCGGATAACAGGTTACATGCTGGTATATGGCTGCTATTCCCATTTTTGTTGCATCATTGGGACCTTTTATATCAACCTTTTGCCCGTCTAAATATATTTCTCCTTCATCCTGGCAATGAACACCTGTTATAATCTTGATAAAGGTAGACTTTCCTGCGCCGTTTTCACCCATTAAAGCATGAATTTCTCCACGCTTTAAATTGAATTGAACCCTGTCCAGTGCTTTGACTCCTGGAAATTCTTTAGAAATGTTTTTTAATTCAAGCACATATTCCGGCAATGCATATGCCTCCTTTCCTGCTCCATACAGAAAACAATATGCTGGAACAATAAAGATTGTAAAACATGGATAAGCATTTTTTATTAATTTCGTTTATTTATTTTTGTGTTCTTTTTTTAATATATTCTTCATTTATTATAAATATCCTTCTTTTTTTCAAAAAATTTTTTGGGATTTTTAATTGACGATAAAATTGCAAAAATGCGGAAATATCAACATCTTTTCGATGAAATGGAATTGTTCGAACCGATTTATCCTGATATATTTATTTATGATACTAATTTAGACATTAATTTATCATTTATGATTGTTTATGTATTTTTCGTTTCGATTTTTTGTGTACAATTCTTCCACCGAATTATTTTTAGCCTAAATACTGTCATTGCCACCTGAAGCATAATATAAAATTTTCTCCTGTGTAGCTTCGTCTTTGTTGAAAGCTTTACGTACTTCACCGTTATACATGACAAGAACTCTGTCACACATACCCAATATTTCTGACAAGTCTGAAGAAATCATTATAATTGCCGCACCCGACAATAACAATTCATTCATTATATTGTAAATATCTACTTTGGAACTCACATCAATACCTGCGGTTGGCTCATCAATAATCAAAATTTTTGCATTGGTAAAAAGCCACTTTGCAAAAATGACCTTTTTTTGATTCCCTCCGCTGAGGTTATCTGTAATTTCATATTCGCTAGCCCCAATTTCAAGCCTTTCAATTAAATCTCTGGCCTCAAAAGCTTCTTCCTCTTTATTAAGAAAGCCAAACCTTGAAATTCTCTTCAAATTAGTCAATGTAATATTTTCCGCAACAGGTGCATTTAATATAAGCCCTTCATCAGTTCCTATCCCTGTTACATAGCACAGCCCATTTTCAATAGCCTTATTGGGGTTCATATCTTTAAAGACTTTACCGTTAAGCCTTATTTCCCCTTCATAAGGTCTGTTGATGCCAAAAAGAACCTTTGCCAAAGTTCTTCTGCCAGAGCCGCTTAAACCTGTAATGCCAAGGATTTCACCCTCTTTTAAACTAAAACTTATATCCCTTATACGTCCCTCATAGGAAAGATTGCAAACCCTCAGCAGCTCTTTTCCATGCTTAATTTTTAATTTAGGGTATCTGTCTTGAATATCTTTTCCTGCC
>JAMOAC010000330.1 GCA_023621975.1 Bacillota bacterium
AATATGTTTGAATATATGGTGAATTACAAAAAACCAATTATAAAACAGGATTTCAGCATGTTTGTAACTCCCACTGCCAGACTTTTCCACACACTTTGTAAAAATTAATTACTAAATAGGATTGACAACATAGTAAACAAATTATACAATATTATTGTCGACGTAAACGATTAACTTGTTCAAATTGCACAACTTCTTGAGGTGGCATACTGTAAATAAAATTTTATTGATAACATTTTCTTACTTTTAAGTATGATTTAGTAAGAGTTTTTTACTTAATAAGAATTTGTCGTTTGATTTGAATAGAAGTTATCGTTATGTAATTTATGTCAATGCCTCATGTTATTGCTTCTATGTTGCGCATAAAATTAAGTATAGGGGTACTATTGTAAATTATGAATCATCAGGATATGAATGACATTAACAAATTCATAATTCTAAAGCAAATAGCAACGCAGGGCCCTGTTTCGCGTATTGAACTTACAAAGCGGACAGCTCTTAGCAAAATGACTGTTACCGCTATTGTAAATGAATTTATTTCCAAAGGTGTTGTGCATGAATGTGGAGAATCACAGTCCTCAAGAGGAAGAAGGCCAATACTGCTGGAAATTGTTCCTAATTCAATGCTTACGCTTGGTATTTCGATCGGGAGGGATTTTCTACAGGCAGGTATTATAAATTTAAGGGGAGAAATTATTCAGTCTGAAACTCTGTCCATGGCTCCAATACGAAGCGGTGACGCACTACTGAAAAGTATATTTAGCCTTTGCGACCACCTGATAAAAAACAAGTTGAGTGAAAACATTATTGGTATTGGTGTTTCATCTGTTGGGCCGCTTTCTTTAGGTACTATTCTTAATCCTCCTGACTTTAACGACTTGCGCAACATTCCTGTAACTTCTGAACTTAGCAAACGTTATGGATTGCCGGTATACATGCAAAATGACATGCATGTGGCTGCACTTGCAGAAGTCTACTTCGGAAACGTACAGGAACTCAACAATTTCATCTATATAGGCATATCCTCCGGTATAGGAGGTGGCATTATAATAAATAAAAAGCTGTACACAGGCATTTCAGGGCTTGCAGGCGTTATAGGCCATTGTATCGTAGAGCACAACGGAATTTATTGCGAATGCGGGCGAAGGGGTTGCCTTGAGAAATACAGCAGTACCAGGGCAACACTTCAGTGGGCAAAAGAAAACGGTGCGGCAGAGAATATAACCTGGTGGGATCTGACGGAAGGCGCCGTAAACGGAAATGAATTATACATACGAGCTATTGACCGAATGACCGAATATCTTGTAACTGCAATTATAAATTTTCAATCCGCCTTTGACATCGGCTCCTTTATAATAGGCGGTGATTTATACCTGTGTAAAGACATGGTAGTTGACATTTTAAAAAAGAAGTTGAAAAAACAGCATTCGATTTGGGACCAGCAAAATGAGATAACTGTAATACCCTCATCTTTTTCCGGCAGTGCTTCATTTATCGGAACAGCTGCACTGGTTATGGAAAACAGCATGGAACCAATGTCTTAAATCCTGCTTTTTGCAGGAATAAAATAAAATATTATATACTAATGCGAAGGGAAGTGAAAAAGTCAGGAGTATTGCAGTAATTCAACAATTGAGTAAGAAACACACAAAAAAAACAAAAAAGGAGTGGGCAATGATATGAAAAAATTCGCAAAATTTGTGGTACTGGTGTTAACTTTATCGCTCTTATTATCATTTGTTGCATGCGGTAAATCATCTGACCAGAAAGATACCTCAGGAAGCAAAACATCAGACGAAACATCATCAAGCGACAGCACCTCTGATAAGAAATCAGGCGAAAAAGTAACTTTAACTGTTTGGGGAGACCCAGACAATCAGGCGGTATTGGAAGAAGCATTCAAACTTATCAATGAAGCATTTGAGAAAAAATATCCCAACATCAAACTTGATTATCAATTTTCAGGTAGCTTCGACGCATTAAATGTTGCTGTTCAGTCTAATTCACTTCCTGATTTGTTCTGGGTACAAGGTAACAAATCAACCAAAATGGCTGAAATGGCAAGAAACGGTTATCTGCTTAATCTCGACAAGTATAATCTTGACACCAGCAGATTCCCTCAAGGATGTATAGATTATGCAACGGTAGACGGTTCACTTTACTGTTCTATCCCTGCATTCCTTGATTATGTTACAATTTATTACAATAAAGATATTTTTGGCAAATATGGTCTTTCTGTACCAGAAACATGGGATGACTTAGTCAATGTTTGTGAAACCCTTAAGCAAAACGGAGAAATACCGATAGCATTAGGTGGAAAAGGCGATTGGGACCGCTACTGGTTCATCCAGATAACTGCACCTGTATTCTATAATGATCTGCTCGGTGAACTCCAAAACGGCAATTTTGATGTAGATTATGCTCCTATGGCCAAAGGATTTAATGTTTTCCGTGAATTCGTAGAAAAAGGATACTTCGGCTCTGACGTTGTAGCTACTGACGGTGCCGGTGCACAGCTTGCATTCACAAATGGTAAAACTGCAATGATAATTGACGGTACATGGAACAACAGCATTTACGAATCAACCGGTATGAATATTGGCCGTTTCGCTATCCCCGACAATAACGGGAAGCGTTATTCACAGAGCGGATTCAGCAACTTCCTGACTTATGCAGCTTCCTCAAAGACAAAATACCCGGACGAAGCATTTAAATACATTGAGTTCTTAAGCAGCCTGGAAGCTCAGCAGATTATGCATGACAAGGTTGGAGGAATACCGGTAGTTGACGATATAAAGGTTGCCAGTGAAGCAATAGGCGAAATGGCAGACTTTGATATCATCGGTTACAATGTATACCACGTATTGTCTGCAGTAGCCAACGAAAACAGCAAGCCTCAGGAAATCCTGATCAGTGACATATGTCCTAAGGTAATGATGGGTCAAATGACAGGCGAACAGGCTGCTGAAGCAATAAAGAATGAAATAGCAAAGAGATAAATAAAAAATTATCGTATTTAATTTAAAATGCTATTTTGTTAATTGTATAAAGATGCTCCTTATGCATAAGGAGCATCTTTAGTAATAACATAAAACTGGAAAAATTTTTTACCTCGTAGTCTCATACGAAGGAGGAGTAAAATTGATTGCTTTTTTAAAGAAAAGGCCGTTTATTTTTTTCCTGCTGCCTGGCTTTATATTGTACACAATTTTTGTTATTTATCCAATTTTCGCTGCAATAAATATCAGCTTTTATGAATGGAACGGAATAGGCGAGAAAGTCTTTGTCGGCCTGGGCAACTATATTGAACTGTTTACAAACCCCGAACTGTTATCGCAAATGGTCAACGCACTTAAAAACAGCTTGACGCTGTTTGTGCTGACGGTAATATTGCAAATACCAATACAGATTATAATGGCATACATGATATATATAAAATCGAGAGGAAGCAATTACTTCCAGGTTGCTATATTTTCTCCCCAGTTTATTTCAACTCCTGTTATAGTCTTTCTCTTTACACTGATTTTCGACGGAAATATAGGACTTTTTAACAGGATACTGGAGTTGATAGGGCTGGGACACCTTACCAGGTCATGGCTTGGTATTCCTGAACTCGGTATTTATATTGTATGGATAATGATCACCTGGGCCGGAATCGGAGTCGGTATGGTGTACTTTATCGGTGCCATGAAAATGATACCTTATGATGAAATTGAAAGTGCCTACCTGGAAGGAGCCGGGGTATGGAGAAGGCTTTTTTACATTGTAATACCCCACATAAAAAATACCATCCTTAACCTGGTACTGGCAGCTTATATTTTTGGCATGACCATTTTCGACTTCAGCTATATCCTGGGCGGTATTACAGGAGGTATAAACCGTAATGTTGACGTAATGTCGCTGTTCTTCTACAGAATGGCATTTGGAGACCAGAACCCACTGGGCGGAAGAGTTAATGAAAATTCAATGGGAATGGGAACAACTATTGCGGTGGTACTGTTCCTGATGCTGTTTATAGTATCGATATTCCAGATTTCGTTGATGTATCGGAAGGAGGAAGATTAATTCATGAACAAGCACCATGGAGTTGTAGCAGGGATTGTAAAAGCTTTATTATGGGTATACAGCTCTTTTGCAGTTTTCATCCTTTGCTACATAACATACAATTCATTCAGGCCAAAAAACGAAATTTTGACCAATACCCTTGGAGTTCCGAAGAAATTTACTTTGGATAATTATAAAAAGCTGCTGGTTAATGATAAATTCCTCAGTTTCTTTCTTAACAGTGTAATCATACTTGTAGCAAGCCTGATTCTTATAGTTTTAATATCTTCTTTGACGTCATACGGAATTGCCCGTTATAATTTCAAATTTAAAAAAGCATTCCGTGTATATTTCCTTATTGGACTGATGTTCCCTGCACAGCTGGGAATTGTGCCTATATTTCTGCTTATGAGCAAACTTAACCTTGTAGATAGCTTATTGTCTGTTATCATAGTATCGTCAGCCGGTATTTCAATGCCTGTGTTTATGCTGTCCAACTTCTTCGAAAAACTTCCAGAGGAAATATATGAAGCGGCAAAAATAGACGGCGCAAACGAATGGACAACTTTCTACAAAATTATGTTCCCGATGGCAAGCCCTGTAGTGTTTGCCGTATGTATAACGGTTTCAGTGTCGATATGGAATCAATTCTTCCTGCCCCTTATCTTCCTGACGAGCGAGCAGAACAAAACCGTACCGTTAATAATCATGAAATATACCAATAAACTCTTTTTAACTGTTGATTCAGCCATGGCTGTATCGGTGCTTTCAACCGTGCCAATACTGATACTGTTTATTATATTCTCAAACAGAATTATCGAAGGTGTAACTGCCGGAGCAGTAAAAGGTTAATTTCAATTAAAGGCCGATATTCACTTGCAATAGATATTGCAGATGTTTTTGCTGATAAATTTTTTGGCTACCCTCCTAACGATACTGTCAGCCTCAATTGACCGCCCATCAATTAGCTGACAACACTTGATAAATATAAATATAGCCTCAACACATTCAGTGTTGAGGCTATATTTATGATATTCTTTAGTGCTGTCAAACCACTTGATCACTTGCCGTATACGCCGTATTTCTCAGCACAGTTATACATTGCCAATACATTTTCAGGCTTTACAATATCCACGATAATATTACAGGAACTCAAAATAAATCCTCCACCCGGTGCCGCTATGTCAATAACCCTTTTTACCTCATCTTCCACTTCCTGAGGGGTTCCAAAGGTAAGTAAGTAATCCAGGT
>JAMOAC010000303.1 GCA_023621975.1 Bacillota bacterium
TAAACCCGACATTATATTTTACTTTCTTCCCGCTCTTTTGTATATCCCTCAGCAGCCACTTGCATGACAGCACTCTTCTGCCGTCGGCTTCTATCACTATTGCATCGTTAATTTCCTTTTCCTCGCCAAAACGGTTGTTATATTTAACAAATACAGGAACGTTGTCAACTATATAATTGAAGGTAAATTCAAAACTGCTTCCCCCGCCTTTAACGGTTACATTGGAAAGATATATATTATTCCTGGGAATGAGGGACTTGGCCAAACGGCTTACAAATCCATAAGCGTTGGAAAAGGCCTTGCCAATATCATCCCTGGTCGAATTCCCGACAGAAGAAATATATGTATATTCCAGCAAGCCATCGCTGGAGATCCTGTAAATGCTGTTCTGGTTTTTAAATATAACGGTGTCATCCATGCCGGTAGTACGGTCATAGCTGTACTTCTCGTTTGCCAGAATCAGTTGTGCCAGCACATTTTCGTCAATGTCCTCCATTTTTTCGGGAATGGAATAGCTCACCGGGCCGTACTCCCTTTCGAGGGGCATCTCAACAACGCAGGGTATGTCCGGGCTGTATGAAAAGCTCAGTTTGCCCTTGGGGTCAAATTCCTTGATCACCCAGTATTTCTTGCTGTCGTATTTGGGTTCATCCCTTAGTTCCATAAGATATTTTTCGAAAGCTTCCCTGTCCAAATCCCTGCTGCCTACATTCACTATGCATTTATAAACAGTTTCCCCGCTTAGTATGTACACTATATCCAGGCTGGTGGTAATTCCGTCCCTCGGGATTATGAAAACCTTCTGTATCCCCGCAAGCTCCTCACCGCCGCCTGATGAACCTGCCATATTCAGGAACCACTTCATCAGGTTCACATCCATATTTACCTTGAAATCCAGGAAAATGCCCTTACGGATAACAAGGTCATCCCATTTTTCCATGGAAACCTGCGGTTTTGAACGAATTGCACTCTTTATGTACTCCTTTGCACCGTTCCAAACTTTCTCGTACATGGCATCGCCACTGTCAATAATCCAATGTGCCAGGTCCCCATTGGACAAAACCAGCCTGTACGGTCGGAAAAACTCTTCCCTTGCCATCTGGTCAATTTCGGACTGGGACATCTCTGAAGAGTTAAAAATTGCCCGCAAAAAATTAGTAGGAAACCCGTGCTCCTGATAGCTCCACAGGATTCCTACCTGTATAAGACTTGTCAATATTAGAATAACAAGTATATACGTCTTTAGCCTCTCTATATTTATTCGATACATTCCACTCTCCAAACCAGGATTATCAGATTATTTACAAGCTTTAGTTACCAAAAAGGTTGCTAATTGCATCTTTTACCTTAATAAAAACACCCTGAATTATCCTGTCCTTTACGCTTTCCTTCAAAACCGTTACGGTGAAGTAAGTAACCTGGGCATTGACTCCCGGCTTTAAATTATTGATCTCCGATTTGGGGAATGCTACAATTTTTAGCCTGTTAGCACCCAGATGCAGGGGTATTTCCTTGCTAAAAATACCTGAAACTTCCCAAAAACTGTCGTCGGTAATGTATACATACTGTCCCAGGCTTGCGTTATACACCGCTACAGAAATGCATATATCCTTCAAGTCCGAATATCCGCATACAACATAAGACCTCTTAAATGTAGTTTCATCGCCGACCGGTTTGGTAATTGTAGCCAGGAACTGATCAGTTTCCTTTATGTCCCTGCTCTTTATAAAATCGTCAAGCGTCATGCCGCCTTTTCCGTCGGAATTCGCAAAAGCAGTAACATTAAATGCTGCAAACATTAAAATAACTATCATCAGGGCAATCAATTTACGTGGCATAATATTATCTCCTCACTATGCAAAATAAACTGAAAATAAAATTACTATTTACATTTTCTCATTATATTTTCTCTGTTTCCACATTTTTTCTAGCATAATTATATCTCTTATATATTACAATTCCATTACATCATATTTAAGAATAAATTACAGGAAGTTTTATCGTAACCTCGGTACCTTTGCCGTATTCGCTCTTTATGGTCAAAGTACCGGAATGGGCTTCAACAATTTCCTTGGCAATAGACAGCCCCAGGCCTGTTCCTCCCATTTCACGGGAACGCGCCTTGTCAACCCTGTAAAACCTTTCAAATATTCTTGGCAGGTCTTCTTCAGGAATCCCTATTCCGGTATCAACAATCTTTATGTTTATGGCATCGTATATGCTGCTTACATATACCGTAATTTTACCGTTTTCAGGAGTATACTTTATTGCATTGCTCAGCAAATTCAGCATAACCTGTTCCATTCTGTCATAGTCTGCCCTGGTTTCAGGAATGTTGCCCATAACAAAGCATTCAAGCTGCTGATTCTTGTTTTTTGCCTCGATCTGCATCTTTTCAACAGAGCTTTTAACCAGCTTATCAATCATAACAGGCTCCATTCGCCACTGCATCTGATTATTGTCAAGTTTTGAGAGCTGAAGAAGGTCCCTGACCAGCCTCGTCATCCTGTCTGCCTCCGAGTTTATAACCCCGAGGAATTTCTGCGCAACTTCAACATCTTCCAGCATTCCGTCCAGCAGTGTCTCGGTGTAGCTCTTTATGGAAGTAAGAGGCGTCCTCAGCTCGTGGGAAACGTTGGCAACAAACTCCTTACGCATATTCTCAAGCTTCTGCTGTTCCGTTATATCGTGCAGGACGGCAATTATACCCTGAGGCTTTGAGGATTTGTCGGTAAATACGGCAAAGTAAACGCTTATGTCCCTTTCACCTACTTTTATGTTTGCCTCCTTGCTGCTCAATACCTCAAGGTAAAGCACTTCCTGAAGGTCAATATCAATATTGTAATCCCTGGTAAAAGATGCAAAATCCATGCTGGAGTCAATTTTGCCCAGGATTTTTTCAGCCGCAGGATTTGCGTGTATGATCTTTCCCTTCAGATCGAAAGCAATTACCCCGTCCGTCATGTAATTCAGGATTGTCTCGACCTTGTTTTTTTCGCTTGATATTCCGTCAAGGGTCTCCTTCAGGCTTGTTGCCATGTAGTTAAATGTCTTTGTCAACTGCCCTATCTCATCATTTGACTTTACTTCAAGGGTCTGGTCGAAATCCCCTGCGGCAATTGCCTGAGCCTTGTGCATTATGCGCACAATCGGCATTGTAACAGTTTTTGAAAGTATATATCCAAGCACAAAGGCTACAGTAAACGCAATCACAATGCTGGTTACCAGTGACCTGTTGAAGCTGTCAATAACTCCCTGCCATTCATCCTTGTAGCACCTGAAATATAGCACAAAGTCGCCTTCAGGCCTTGCATAGTCCAGGAATTCGCTGTCCCCGATGCTTATAAGTTTCCTTTCGTTGCCTATTTCGCCGTTAAGCGCGCGGATAAAGTTATCCGACGCCAACAGCTGGTTCAGAAACGCTCCCTTGTCTTCCTCATCAAAATTCGGATCGGAGGATGCTATTTCATTGATATCACGCCTGTCAACAATCGTATAGCTTTTATTTTCCCCAATAATGGAAAACAGACCTGCAAAGTTGTTATCTCTGAGGTCGCTGAAAATTACTTCAACAGTCGGCTCATCAAATTTATCTATGCTCCAACCCTTGAAACCGTTATCAACATCACGTCTGAAATTTTTATAATATGAATCTTCAACCTTTTTGTTTAAATACAAGCCTATCGGTATTATCAGGCAAAATGCCATTAGGCAGAAAAAACTAACCAATCTCCACTGCAAACTTTTTGAAAACATATATGACCTCTACCTAGAATTTATTGAAATAATACCCAACTCCCCTTTTCGTCAACAGGAATTCATAGTTGCCGTTATTGGATTTTCTCTCTATTTTTTCCCTGACTCTCCTTACGGTAACATCTACGGTGCGCACATCACCGTAATACTCGTAGCCCCACACTTTTTCCAGCAGGGCTTCCCTTGAAAATACCTGTCCCTGGTGCTGGGCAAGGAATTTCACCAGTTCGAACTCTCTTAATGTCAGTTCAATTACTTCTCCGTCACGCCTTACTTCGTAGCTGTCCAGATCTATCTCAAGGCTTCCGCATTTAATAATATTCGAACTGCTTCCTGACGATCCACCGGCAGCATGTCTTCTAAGGTTGGCCTTTACCCTTGCCATAAGTTCTCTTGTACTGAAGGGCTTGGTAATGTAATCATCCGCTCCAAGTTCAAGTCCAAGAACTTTATCCACTTCTTCCTCCTTGGCAGTCAGCATGAGTATAGGCACCGAGCTGGACTGCCTCACTTTGCGGCACACTTCAAACCCGTCCATTTTAGGAAGCATTACATCAAGAATGACAAGATCAGGGTTCTCATTAAGTGCCATTTCAAGCCCTTCTTCTCCATCATAAGCCTCTATGGTCTCAAAACCTTCTTTCCTGAGATTAAATTTCAAAATATCTACAATGTTTTTTTCATCGTCCACAATAAGTACTTTTTTACCCACAAAACACACTCCCTGCAAATCATAATATAAGCGTGCAACTCAAAAATCAAAATTCATTCAGATTGTTCTTTGCGATTTGGATTATTTCAATCATGTTACGCAGCACTATAAAATGATACACACTTATAAACGATATTTGCCCTTTTACACTACTTAGAAATATTGACGTTTTTTACAGAACACCTCGCATATTCACATTCTATTATAGCATTATTTCCGAAAAAATGAACAACCAATTTCAGATAAAGATTCCTCGTCGTTTCGCAATATTTTCATAAAATTACTGATATTTTCATAAAATTATTCAATAATTTTCTTATTGTCATTGATTTGTACACAAAATATGGTATACTATTTTGGGGAGTAAATATAATATTTGTTGAATTTTGACAATACCTATAAATAGAGATAGTTATGGGATTACAAAGGATAAAAGGCAGTATATTACATATATTGCATAAATATATATACACATAATATAAGTATTTTGGTACATTATTAAAAATGAATATACTGCTGTAAGATTTTATTTGAGTTGTATTTAGCTGTTGCTCAGTTAATATTTTTTGTGAGGGAGGAGAAATGGACGTGTCACAAAAGACAATTGGTGCTCTAATCGCTGAAATGCACGATCAGCTCAATCAACTAATAGAAAGCAGCAATTATGATTTAATGAATGACAAAGTACAACAGTTCAGCCGGGAACTTGACAAATTGATTATAATGTACAGTCAGATACAAGATGAAAACAATAAGTCATCTTTAACTTAAATAAAAGAGAGTAAAAAAGTAAACT
>JAMOAC010000136.1 GCA_023621975.1 Bacillota bacterium
ACATAGGATGGCTTAATTGGCCGTTTTCAACATGAGGAGCCGGATTGCCAAACATGGTGTTGAATCCGCCCAACATACCAAAACTCTGGCCTCCACCTGCTCCTGTCATAAAATAGGTATCTTTTTCGCCATTTCCGTTTGGATCTTCGTCTACACACGCTTTGGCAAAACGCATAAGCTCATCTTTGTTGGTCGGGGGCTCCATGCCAAATTTATCTAACCAGTCCTGTCGAATTGCAAAACCCCATACTCCGTCCTGTATACCGTATTTAGTAATAAACGGAATTTCACCATTCGAGGGATTTGTACTCCAGGCAATCATATTTTTGGTAACAAATTTACAAGTCTGAGGCATCAAAGGATATATCTGCCGTGCATCAACCAGCAGTCCTTGATTGGAAAGCTCGAATGCAATCTCCTTTTTCGGAGCATAGAATATATCCGGCGGATCTCCCCCGGCAAAACGTGTTGAAATGGTTGTTTCTAAGTCTGACATATTGACTGCTTCCAACCTGAGATCCAGGTTAAACTGATTATTAAGCCACTGGCAAATTGGATCCTCTTCCGGCGGTAAAGCCGGCTGTCCGTAATGATGGGTCAGTATGGTCACAGTATACTTCTCGGATAAATCATCATACCCGTACCAGCCCTCTTCAGCCATAGGCGGTTTGACGGGAAGTTCGTCCGGAAATTCAATATCCTCAAAGTCAGGAATTGCCGCCTCTTTACCCGGATCCTCCGTCTCCTTTGGTTCTTCACCACCTTCTGTCGGCTGTTCGGAAGTTTTATCTTCGGTCCCGGGTTCACCTTCAGACTTCCTGCCTCCGCAAGCCATAAGGAATAGAGCAAACGCCAATACGATGGATAGTACTACCAGAATAGTTTTTTTTCGCATACGCTTCCCCCTTCCAGAATTTTATTGACTTCAATAGTATTTGTACCCACCGCGGGTTCAAATACTATGATTATTACCAGTCTCCTCTGAAATATCCATTGGGGATACCTCAAG
Source organism: Bacillota bacterium (assembly GCA_023621975.1). The sequence goes on from JAMOAC010000136.1 coordinate 1,010, forward strand.
AGGAAACAAGTAATCTAATATAATATGATCAACGGTGTACAGGATGGATTAACCTTTAACAGAGCCTGTAAAAACACCATAGATAAAATACTTCTGCAAGAACGGGTAGACGCAAAGGATCGGAATTACGGCAATAACGACCGCTGCCATCTTTGCGCTTTCCGGCGTTACCCTTTCGTACATCTGTATCTGTTTATTGGTGGTATCACTTATAGTAACGGTGACCAGCAGGTTTCTTATAAGGTATTGTATGGGAAAAAGATTTGGATCTCTTACGTATAGCATAGCATCAAACCACGAATTCCAGTGTGCCACCGCAGCAAAAAGACCCAGGGCACAAATTGTGGGAATCAGCAGCGGTATTGCAATATTTATAAACTTCTGTAATTCCGAAGCTCCGTCCAGATCGGCTGATTCTATAATGTCATTTGGGATTCCTTCGACGAATATTTTTACTATCAGCATATTAAAAGTACCGCCAAACGCGGGAACAATATATACCCAGAATGTATTAATTAACCTTAATTTCCCCATCAAAATATAGCTTGGAATAAGGCCTCCGCTCAATATCATTGTAATTATGAAAAATATCATGATATATTTATGGCCGGGCAGATCGCGCTTTCCTAAAATATATCCCCCGGGTACTGTTAATGCGAGAGCTGCAAAGACTCCCAGCACAGTACGGGCTATCGACACCAGCAATGAGTTAAAAAATTGAGGTTGGTTTGCAATCAACCGATAAGCCCTTAGTGTCGGTCTTCTGGGTATAATAACGAAATAATTTCTCTCAATAAGCTCACCTTGCGAGGTAAGCGAGGTACCTACTACATAGAGAAACGGAAATATACACATGATGACAACCATTATTACCATAATGTGTATAAAAAAAAAACTTGATAGAGCAATTCATCGCCTGAAAGTTTTATCTTATTTGGATTTCTTCTTGAAATAAATGTCATAGTTAGCCCCCTTTACCATAAACCTCTGCCGCTAACCCTGCTAGCCACATTATTAGCAATAACTATTAGAACAAAACTAATTACAGCCTTCAGCATACCTACAGCAGAACCAATGCTATACTGAAGTTTACCCAGACCAACGCGGTAAACCCATGTGTCAATGATATCGGCAACTTCGTAAACGGCCGGATTATAAAACATGAGAATCTGTTCAAAATCATTATTGAGAATATTGCCCAGAGAAATAATGAGAGAAAATACAACAACCGGCATCATTGCAGGCAAGGTGACAACACGTATTCTCTGGATCGGGCCGGCCCCATCAATTTTTGCTGCCTCATAAAGTTCAGGATTAACATTTGTTAAAGCTGCGAAATATAGGATAGTACCCCAGCCAACTCCTTTCCATATTTGAGAGCCTATGAGCAGCGGTCTGAACCACTTGGGATCCATTAAATAATCATGCCTTTCAAAATCCAATTGAGCCATAAAGTTATTTATAAAACCGTTGCCCGAAAAGAAGGCGAACACCATACCGTAAATGATAACCCATGAAAAAAAGTGGGGTATATAAACAATCGTCTGGCAAAAGCGTCTGAATTTGTTGGACAGAAGGTCAAAAAGAAATATCGTCAAAACTATAGAGGGCCAAAATCCCCATATAAGCCTCAACACACTCAAATAGAGGGTATTTCTTATAAGGCCTAGCATTTCCGGCTCGGTAAAAATCACCTTATAGTTTTCCAATCCAGCCCAGGGAGCCCCCATGATTGTATGGCCAATTTTCATATTCTTAAACGAAATCAGAACACCCCATACGATAGGTATATAGTGGAAAACAATATAATAACCTATGATAACCGCCAAAATGCAATAGAGCGAAGCATATTTTTTGAGCAATACACGCCTTTTCTTATCTCTTTTCTCTTTCTTATTTACAGAATTAACCGACAAAGCTTCATTCATGGCCCCGCCACCTCCTCTGATAGATTATTGTTTTGACCGTGATGTATGTTTACAAACATCGGTAGATTTTCGTACTACCAATTCAGGCTTGGTCATATAGAATCCTGTATTGCCCTTTTTAATATTTCCGTACAGCAGTTCAAAAGCCTTGGTACCCAATAATGTTTTTGGCACCGACATGGTGGTAAGTGGCGGCTGCCATATATCACTCAAAAAAATGTCATCAAACCCCATTACCGATACATCATCAGGCACACTGTATCCTGCCTCCTGTAGAGCACGCATCGCCCCCACCGCCATTAAGTCATTGGTGCAGATAACTGCTGTAAAGAATTTTCCCGTTGAAATAAGTTCCTTGGTAATATAATAACCATCCATAATCGTAGTATTATAGGGTGCTTTACCTTCTATCAACAATCGGTCACCACACGATAGATTATATTTCTTAAGAGCCTTCAAATAGCCTTCTATTCTCCTGTCAAACTTTTGTGAACTGCTTAATCCGCTAACATAAGCAATTTCCCGATGACCAAGTTCCATTAAGTACCTTATGGCTTGATCCATGGCATTTATATAATCATTTTCTATTAGCGATACCCGTTTTATATCTGCCTCTGCATTCCCGCTGACAACAACCTTAATGCCCTTATCCACGAGATCATATATCTTATCCATATGAAATTTATTCGGTATAGCCAACACGCAAATCCCATCAATTCGGCGGGATATAAAATGATCAAAATAATCATCTATATTCTTGTAACCTGTGCAGATGTTTACAAAATAACCTCTTTCGATGGCCGCATTTTCAAATGCCAAAATTATCTCGCTAAAAAATGGATTGGCAATATCGTTTAATATAATGCTCAATTGCTTGGTTTCCTTCGTAACCATGCTCCGTGCAATCAGGTCGGGTTTATAATTCATTTTCTCAACAGCTTCCAAAACCCTTTTTCTGGTCTCTTCGGACACATTCCGCGAATTATTCAGCACATACGACACAGTTGCCGGAGAAACCCCAGCATGTTTAGCTACTTCCTCACGTGTTACTTTCATAATTACAACCGTTCCTCCGTCTATAAACTACACGAGTAACCACACAAATACCCTTATATTACCGAATAAACCATCATATCACTCAACAAAATTACATTTAGTCCATGTTTTCTTTCCCCAGCCAAAAATCTTTCATTGGTTTTATATTGTTACACGTGTAACATATATAATATATACGCCATTTATTTAAAAAATCCTGCTTATATATAAAATTTTTTATACAAATTTAAATCGGGAACTTACAGGTAGCCCTTTATGAGGGCTATCCCGAATAAGCTCCATGATAAATGCTCAAAAATTTCCACTCAGAAGATCCATCTTCCTTTTCATATAAAACATAAAATTCTCTAACGGCACATCGGGCGGCACGAGATGATCAACGGTCGGTATAAATCCCCCTTCTTCGACAAGCGGCAGCAGCGATCTCAGATGCTCTTCAATGTCAGCCTTTGTCCTTGCAAGAACTCTTTTATCAACTCCACCCCACAGCCTCAAAGTTCTGCCAAACTTCTTTCTTATTTTGATTGGGTCCATATCGGCAGCTCTTTCAAGAGGCCATATGAAATCCACGCCCGCATCCATTAAAAGCGGTACCAGTACTTCGCTGTTGCCATCAGTGTCAACACCTACATACCTCACCCCATGGCTTTTGAAATAATCGATCAACCGAACCATGTGAGGATATATAAATTCTTTGTAGGTTTTTGGGCTCAGCAACGGACCGTTTTTCATGGCCATATCCTCGTTAATAAATACGTAATCTACATCCGTTTTTTCCAATATTGGTCGGCTTACTTCCATGGTAAAATCCGCTATAAATTCCATCATCTCATGCATCAAAGCGGGCTGATCATACCAGGCATAGCTTAAATTCTCGGTCCCCATCCATTCCCTCGCCCTCCAGTAAAAGCCCAGTGTACTGCAATTTCGACCGAGTACAAGAACATGTTCTCTGGTCTTCCAGCGCGGCAGCATTATCTCCTCCCATTGAGGAGGATATCTTCTCTGCATGCCGGCCACATATCGCTTTTTTAACTCTCGAAAATCATCAATATTTTCCACAGGAAATTTCAAATATTGATCCATACTGGCTCTGGTTCCGTGGGCCGTCCCTTCAATCAAAGCCTTTGTAACCACACCGTTTGAATGCCTTATGACTTCATACCTTTCGGTTCTTTCCAGAATTTCCGCTTGAAAAGCGGGCATCATTCCATAGTTTACATCTATATATTCTCTGGCATCCATATCGAAGAAT
>JAMOAC010000481.1 GCA_023621975.1 Bacillota bacterium
CACCTTATAACATTAATTGCTGGCTGCTGAAATTTGCTGCAACAAAAAATACATTTGTTCATTTGCCTTAAATGTAAAAATGCGTTTATAAAAAATTTATATTGCTGTATAAAAAACATTTACTGCAATAAACAAAAATTAGTTGTCAATTTATAATTATTAATTATTCTTTGTAATTTTGTAAATAGTATTGCAATTTATCCATCTTTTATATATATTTTATATTTGTGAATAAATTGATTAATTATAGTTTAAAACAAGCAAGGACGGACGTCAATAAATCATTAAAAAGAAGTGTTGATAAAAAATAGTCCATATGTTATACTACATAACGGAAAAATTACACACACCGTCTGATTCATAAAAGCGTGCCGTAATGGGTGTTTTATGAAGATGAGGGCTGTGGAGGTATAAAACGAATAGGAGGAATTTTATGGCAATAATTTCAATGAAGCAATTACTCGAAGCAGGTGTCCATTTCGGTCATCAGACAAGAAGATGGAACCCAAAAATGGCTGAATACATCTTTACGGAAAGAAACGGAATTTACATCATTGATTTGCAGAAAACCGTAAAGAAAATCGAAGAGGCCTATTTCTTTGTAAGGGAAATGGCCATGAACGGCGAAGACATCCTGTTTGTAGGTACAAAGAAGCAGGCTCAGGAATCGATTAAGGAAGAAGCCGAAAGATGCGGCCAGTTCTATGTAAATGCAAGATGGCTCGGCGGAATGCTGACCAACTTCAAAACTATTCGCAAGAGAATAGAAAGATTGAACCAGCTTGTTGAAATGGAGCAAGCGGGTGTTTTCGATGTCCTTCCTAAAAAAGAAGTTATCAAGCTTAGAAATGAAATGCAAAAACTTGAAAAGTACCTTGGCGGCATCAAGGGTATGAACAGGCTCCCTGGAGCTATCTTTGTCGTGGATCCGAGAAAAGAAAGAATTGCAGTATTGGAAGCAAGAAAGCTCGGAATACCTATTGTTGCAATAGTTGATACCAACTGTGATCCGGATGAAGTTGATTATGTAATACCCGGTAACGATGACGCTATCAGGGCGGTTAAGCTGATTGCAAGCAAAATTGCCGATGCTGTACTGGAAGGCAAACAAGGCGAGCAGTTTGAGGCACCAGAAGCAGCAGCGAGCAAAGAAGCTGACGAAGATGCTGAAAGCGCAGTTGTAGAAGAAGAAAAAGCAGCAGAAGAAAATGCAGCTGTTGAAGAAGCACCAGTGGAAGAAGCACCTGAAGAAGTTCCGGAAGCAGGAGAAAGCGTTGCTGCAGATGCTGAATAACCAGTAGTTTAAATCCGGCCTAAAGTCTTGAAAATAAAGGGCTGAAGCCGGATTTTTACATAACATTGTACTAATATGTGCCTTGAAAATGTTTGAATTGCAGTGCAGTTGTTTATAATATATAAAAAATTATGTTTGGAGGAATACGCATGATTACTGCTGAAATGGTAAAACAACTTCGTGAAAGAACCGGTGCCGGAATGATGGACTGCAAAAAGGCTCTTACTGAAGCAAACGGAGATATGGAAAAAGCAATTGAAATATTAAGGGAAAGAGGGCTTGCCGCAGCGGCTAAAAAAGCATCCAGAATCGCTGCAGAAGGCCTTGTAGATGCTTATATCCATGGAGACGGAAGGATTGGAGTTCTTGTTGAAGTTAACGTGGAAACTGATTTTGCAGCCAAGAACGAAGAATTCAGGACATTTGTAAGGGATATTGCAATGCAGATTGCAGCAGCCAGACCTGAATACATAAGCAGGGAGGATGTTCCTGAAGAAGTTATCAAGAAGGAAAAAGAGATACTCAGAGCACAGGCTTTAAATGAAGGCAAACCGGAAAAGATTGTTGACAAGATGGTAGAAGGAAGGATCGAGAAATTTTATAAAGAAGTTTGCCTGCTTGAGCAGCCATGGATAAAAGACCCTGACAAGACCATCAAGGAACTTCTCATGGAAAAGATAGCTGCTATCGGTGAAAATATTAACATTAGAAGATTTGCAAGATTTGAAAGAGGAGAAGGAATTCAAAAGAAAGAAGAAAACTTTGCAGAAGAAGTAATGAAGCAGATAAAAGGGTAATGTTGATAAGGGAACATATTATTAATATATGTTCCCTTTAATATGAAAAAGTATTTTTTGCCATGGCAATGTATTATGAAACAATAGCGTATTGTAAAACAATGTAGAAAACAGTAGCAAGAGTGGGGGTATATGCATTAATGATAACACCTAAATATAAAAGAGTCTTGCTTAAAATCAGCGGAGAGGCTCTTGCAGGCAGCAAAAAAGTTGGAATAGATTCTGAAACGTTGAACGAAATATCCGATAAAATAAGTGAAGCATACAAAATGGGTGTTGAAATTGCCATAGTAGTAGGAGGCGGCAATTTCTGGAGGGGCAGAAGCGGCAAAGGTATGGACCGGACGACTGCAGACCACATGGGCATGCTGGCAACGGTTATCAATGCATTGGCGCTTCAGGATTCGTTGGAATCCAGGAATATCCCTGTAAGGGTTCAGACAGCCATCGAAATGAGGCAGATAGCGGAACCCTATATTAGGAGAAGGGCGGTACGCCACCTTGAAAAGAAAAGAATAGTGATATTTGCATGCGGAACGGGTAATCCATATTTTTCAACCGATACCACCGCGGCATTGAGAGCAGCTGAAATAGACGCAGAAGTCATTCTCCTGGCAAAAAAGGTGGACGGTGTATATGACAGCGACCCCGTAGAAAATCCGGAAGCGAAAAAATTTGATAAACTTACTTATATTGATGTCCTCAATAAAGGGCTTGGTGTTATGGATTCCACTGCTACATCCCTGTGCATGGACAACAAAATTCCTATCATAGTATTTGGAATTGATGAGCCTGAAAACATTCTGAAAGTCTTGGCGGGAGAAAAAATTGGAACCTCTATCGGAATTTTTGATAAATAAATATATAGCTTATTTATATGTATTTATAATGTCGGGGTAAAAGTGTTAAACAAAATTAGTTGAGGAGGATTAATATGGCTAACGATTATAAGAACACTGAGGACAAAATGAAAAAGACAATAAGTGTGCTTAAGGAAGAACTTGCAGGTTTACGTGCAGGGAGGGCCAATCCTTCAATACTTGACAAGGTTACGGTAGATTATTACGGTGTTCCTACACCAATAACGCAGCTAAGCAATATATCTGTTCCTGAAGCAAGAGTTATTGTTATTCAGCCATGGGATGCCAACATGCTGAAGGAAATTGAAAAAGCCATACAAAAGTCTGATATAGGCATTAATCCAAATAATGACGGAAAAGTTATCAGGCTTGTCTTCCCGGTACTTACTGAAGAAAGAAGGAAAGAGCTTACAAAGCTGGCCAAAAAGGCAGGCGAAGAAGCCAAAATAGCCATCAGGTCAATAAGAAGGGATGCCATAGACGCAGCAAAGACCCAGCAGAAGAACAAAGAAATAACGGAAGACGACCTGAGGGTTATAGAAAAGGATATTCAGGCTCTTACAGATAAATATATTGAGGAAATTGATAAACTGGTACATAAAAAAGAGAAGGATATATTGGAAGTATAATTGAACTGCGGATGGTGTACGTTTAATGATACAGGAAACTGAATGCCCGGACGTTGTCGGTTTTACTGTTGAGGAAGCCAGAAGGATTTTAAAAGGCAGTGGTTTTGAAATATCCCGCATTATTACGACACTTCCGCCAAGACAGCGTAATATGGATTACAATGATACCTTCAGGGTACTGAGGGTAAATTCGGTAAAAGGAAAAAAAGTCGAACTACTGGTCAGTAACAACGGCTTGGAAAGGAATACTGCTGATTTGGCAGGTAACACTGATGATGAATAATATATAACCCCTCTTGCTGAAAGAGGGGTTATATATTATTTGACTTTCAGATATAGTAATATTGTGGATTGTATTACGCGTTTTACTAATGTATTATTATAATAATTAATCATTTAGTCATACACCTAGAAACGGAGGGTAAAATGTCATTATTTGGAAACATATTCAGGAAAAAGTCAAAAGCTATGATTGACGTTAGAACTCTGCCAGAACATATTGCAATAATACCAGACGGAAACGGGAGATGGGCCAAAAAAAGAGGGCTTCCGAGAAATGCAGGGCACAGGGAGGGTTCCATTACCCTTAAAAAAATAGTAAAGTACTGTGCCGGTTTAGGTATAAAATATATGACTGTGTTTACTTTTTCAACAGAGAACTGGAAAAGGCCGAAAAGTGAAGTTGACGGGTTAATGTCACTTTTAAAAGAGTTTTTAAGCAATGCTGAGACTGAATTATCCGGTACAAATGTACGAATAAAAATAATAGGAGATATTTCCGTGCTTTCGGAAGAATTGCAGAGGGAAATAGCAAGAGTTGAGAAAATGACGGAAAATAATACGGGGCTTGTGCTGAACATTGCACTGAATTACGGCGGAAGAGATGAAATTGTACACGCAGTTAGGGAGATTGGAAAGGAAATAGCCGAAGGGAAAATTAAATTATCTGATATTGACTGCAGTTTAATATCCAAAAAATTATATACCTGTGGAATTCCCGATCCCGATCTTATCATACGTACAAGCGGTGAAAAGAGGTCGAGTAATTTTCTTTTGTGGCAGTCCGCTTATTCGGAATACTGGTATACAAACATCTTATGGCCGGATTTCAAGCCAGAAGATTTAAAGGAAGCAATAAGGGACTATCAGCTAAGAAACAGAAGATTTGGGGGCTTATGATTTATGAAAACAAGAGTTATCAGCGCAATGGTTGGATTGGTCCTGCTTCTTGTAATAGTATTTGCCCCGAAGCAGATACTTACGGCAGGAATATTTGTTTTAGCGATTATAGGATTACATGAATTTTACAGTGCGGTTTCCGTTAACGGATACAGGCCTGTAAAGTTAATAGGTTATTTGGCGTGCATACCGCTTCTCTTATTTTATTTTATGGGCATTGAATATGTTATTTTTTGTGTTTTTGCAATTTTGGCCATATTGATGGGATTAGCGGTTTTCAGGCATGAAAAATACAATATAGTTGATATTTCGCTTACTGCTTTTGGTATCCTTTATGTACCTTTCCTGTTTTTATTTATTATACTTACTAGAAACCTGGAAAACGGTTTTTATCTGATATGGATGATTTTTATAGGTGCATGGATAACTGATACTTTTGCATATTTTACAGGAGTATATATGGGAAAGAGA
>JAMOAC010000387.1 GCA_023621975.1 Bacillota bacterium
CCGGCCTTTTTTCAAGATTTTTAATCAACTACGAAATATGCCTGGCTTACCTGGTAGCTGATTCGATTACCGCAGATACGGAACTTAAAACGGCCAGGTGTCCTTTTTCAATATTTAAAAGGGTTAAATACAGGGATAACCCTGAACTGCTGGATAAGATGGCCAATATTAACTATATACTTGCATATCACAAGGTGAAAGATGATATTGATGATGATAACAACCCTGTTGCTAAAATCGTCGAGTTTTTGATGAGAAAAAAATATTTAAGCATCAAGGAAGAAAACAACCATGCGGTGCAGGCTGTAACTGAAGGATTAAGAAAAATAAGGGAAGTGGAATCTGCCCAGGGGAAAATAAGTGTGCGTGATTCGGCAATAGCTTTCGGACAGCTGCTTGAAGAAACAATGACCGGTTGCCTGGTTGACCCGGCAGATGATAAAGTTTTTGCCAAGCTGTGCAAATACCTTGGAATGTGGATTTATATTGTTGATGCGTGCGTGGATTTGAAAAAAGACATAAGGAACAAAAAATACAACCCACTTAAGGCAGGATATCCCGATGCTGATGTTGAAGATATAATTGAAAACAGAAGGGATGAAATAACTGATTTTTTAATGAGCTGTAAACAATCAATGCTGCAATTGCTTGAACTGCTTTCCTGCAGCAGGAACAAAACGCTCATTCATGATTTGTTTGAGCACTTGTTGCCACAGGATGTTGCTGATATGTTAAAGTAGGCCGGGAGGTTACAATGGATATTTATCAGATTCTACGCGTTTCAAAAAACGCAGATAAAGCCGAGTTGCAAGCAAAATATTTGAGGTTGCTTGATGTATATCAAATGATGGCAACATTTGCTGAAGAACAGGAAGTTGCAGATATTGCCAGGCTAAAACTGGAACAACTGATTTCTGCAGGCAAGGAGTGCGGCCTTTACTCTGAATATCCAGAATCGTTTACAACCGCTACTCCCCAGGCTGAAATCAGTTCCATTAAAATTGCCCTGAACAGCAGCAGGGCGGATGCTGATAAATTGAGAAACAGTAATATTTTAAGAAGGATCGATGCTCTTCCCGAAAGTGCCGAAAAGTATTATCTCAAGGCCATTGCAAACTTAAGAATCGACAGCAGCCTTCAGGGATGCAAGAGTGCGGTTGACGAGTTGCATAAGGCTATAGAAATGGATCCTGCAAATGAAGCTTATATTGGATTGCTGGATGCAATAAGCGAGCAGATGCAAGAATATGAACAACAGCAGAGGGAGAAAGCTGAAAAAGAGGAAAGAGAGCGCCGGGAGCAGGAAAAAAAGAGTCAAAGGGCACTTGCTGCCGCTAAACGGAGACATTTTTTAGGTACAGCCGGTTCATGCATTTCCGGCATTGTAGGGATTGGTTTTTATGTTTTTATGCTTTGTTGTTGCTGTATTTTTTGTTATAAATACTGTTGCGGTTGTGAATGAGGTGCGGTATGAAATATAAAAGAACGTTGTATCTTCTTTCTTTGCTTTATTCAACAGCAGAAGGAAATAAAAAGGGAAAAATAGGGGAGCTGTTCAAACAGGCGATTAGCTCTGCGGATGAATATCAGCATCTGAAGAAGCTCCTGCAATCTGTTACCTTCCTGGGATATGATGGCGCTTTCATGCACAGGGAGAGTGAGCAGGCGCTTCAAAAAGCAATTGCGGACATTAACAATCCCACAGATAACATCAGACATATTGCTTTATTGGTTCAGCAGATAGAAAACGAGCTTGAGAAGGCAGAGTCCCTGCTTTCTTCTCCATATTTTTTTGACGATGAGTTTATTGCTGCAAGTTCGGAATCTGTTGACCGGTATAACCGTTTTTACAGAAATTTAGCCAACTACATCTGTTACTATTTGATTTCGCAGTTTGGAGTAAAGGCAATAAAAAATCTTACATTTAATCACAAGGCTGCCTTCCGGGATGTAGTCAGATTGGTTAATCAGCAGTATGGAAATGCACTTCTCATGAGCTATCAGGTTAAGAAGCCGTTAACCTGGAAAATCACCAGGGCCTCTTTTGATGGAAATAATTTAATTGCATATGAAGGATATATTCTTGAGTATTCGGAGACACCGCTCAGTTCCATTTTGAAACGTGTACAGGCCAGCGAATACCATCGCATTTCGCCCTATGTTTTTGCTGCTGCTTCTCCTGAAGCGCAGTCTCCCTTTATGGGAACAGGCAACATCGTCGGAATAGACGCAGGCAACGGGCTTTCCCTGCTTGATTCGGAAATCGTGACAACATTACCTGTTTCGGCTTTTACTGAAAGTTTTGAACCCAATGACCTGCTGGGAGCAATTAAACGAGCTCTCAATACGGATTGCTACTGTATTTCTCCCGAGGACCTTGTAGCAGCATTAAACCGGCAGAAACTGTCGGACACGGTAGCAAGGCGCCGCCGTGAAAGCAAATGTATTTTCTGTGGTGAGCCGACCTCCGCTCGTGTGGCATGCAAGGAGCATTTATCAACAAGCTAGGCAGAAGGCGTAATAATGTTTGTAAAGCGCGTGTGTTACCCGGTAAAGGTTTTAGGACCGGGAAACAGGATTGGTATCTGGCTGGCAGGGTGCAACAGGAAGTGTCCCGGCTGCATGAGTCCGGAACTCCAGACAACGGATGGTTGCAAGGATTGCTCATTAAGTGAGGTTCAGGAATTGTTAAAAAGGATATCGGAATCCAATAAAATTGACGGCATTACCATATCCGGCGGGGAACCCTTTTTGCAGGCCGAGGAACTGCACGGGCTGGTTCAGTACATCAGGGAAAGGATTTCTGATGATATCATAATTTATACCGGCTATCAGCTCAGGGAACTGAAAGAAATGAGATCTCCCCACGTAGAAGGCATTCTCTCCTCTGTTTCGGTCCTTATCGACGGCGAATATGTTGAAGGATTGAATGACGGTATCGGCCTGAGGGGCTCGAGCAACCAGCAAATACATATTTTCCGGAACCATGAAAAATACGCCGGTTTGTTGAATGAAGAAAGAAAACTGCAAACATTCAGGTATAACGGCCAGATATTAGTGGTGGGCATACGATAGGGGGATTAAAATGGGTTTGGATAATATTGCTGAAACTGTACTTAATGCCAATATTGCTGAAACCAGGCTCGATTCAGCAGGCCCCGGTGAAACGGTGCTTGATCGTTCCACTGGCGATAGTGCCAGTGAAAGGATAGTTTTGAATCCCGGGCAGACAATAGCCGGGGATTTTGTCATCATCAACCAGATAAGCGGAGGCGTCCAGGCTTCCGTATACATTGCAAGGCGCGAGGCAAAACAATATGCCGTTAAAATATACAACCGCGGCTATAAACCTGCTGAAGACTTTATAAAGGATCTCAGGGGGCATAACTGCCCTTATGTGGCAAACCTCATTGATTACGGCTATGAGGATGATACATATTACGAGATATACGATTACTACAGTAACGGAACCCTTGAAGAAAAAGGAAAATGCTCGTTATCTTTCATAAAGGAAGTTGTTGTTCCAAGTATTAACGAGGGCCTCCATTTTCTCCATACATTTAACGGAAAAGGAATTGTGCATGGAGATATAAAACCGGGCAATATTTTCATTTCAAATGATGAAACCCGTGTTATCATTGGCGATTTTGGCATAAGCTCCTATCTTGATGAAAAAGGGCGCCTGATAGATGAAATCAGGGGTACTCCTGAATACGCACCAAGAACCGTTTCATTTTTTGGCAAGACGACAAAAACGCCCGCGTATGATTACGGCTCTTTAGGGCTTGTGCTTATCAAGCTTGCAACGGGGCATTCACTGTTTGAGGGCCTTGATACGGCAACCATTGCCCAAATGTGGGAAGATGGCATCGAGGTGCCTGAAAGCATTGACAGCAGACTGAGAAGGCTCATATCGGGATTGCTTGAGAAAGATGAGCAAAAAAGGTTTGGTTATGAAGAAGTAAAAAAATGGTGCGAAGGCGAATTTGTGCGAATTATTGACTACAGAATTTATACCGGGGAAGACTTTGAAGAAGAGAGCACGGAGCCGGATCCTCTTATCTTTGGGATATTTGATGACAGGATAGTTACAGTGTCATCCTTGAAGGAGCTGGCTGCAGCGATTTCAGAAAACTGGAATCATGCAAAAAAACAGTTAAAGAAAAGAACCTTCTATGAATTTATTGCACAGTTTGATAAAGACATGGAAAAAGATATACGTGAATACAGCAAGCTTGCAGATGAAGACCAGGCTGTGTTCTATACACTGTACAGGATCAGAAAAAATCCCAACCTGATTTACAAGGGTGTAAATTATGGTGGAGCAAAGGAATTTATTAACAGCCTGAATTCAGAAATCACACCTGATATGCGAGCTATAATCAGCAACGGTCTCTTTGAGTTTTTTCTTAAAATTAACGGATACGAACCGGCACTTATTGACCAGGTACACAGGATAATCCAGTTGGACAATAACAACCCGGACTTTGTCCCGAGGGTGCTGTATTACCTTTTCAACCGGGAAAAGGAGTATGAGATTAACGGTAAAGTCATTACCACAATTGATGAATTGATAGAAGAAATTGTAAACATGGAGCTTTCTGAAATAGAAGAGCTGACTGAAGATCCTCGTTTGCTGGCATGGCTTTACAGTGTTGGATTTAAAGATGATGTTCTCAAGTTTTTCAGGCTATAGACAGGGGGAATAATATGAGCAGCGAACTGTATGTACGCTGGGAGATAAGAAACCTTGAAAACCTGCACAGGCAATTGAAGATTCAACTTGAAAAAGAACGGCAGCGCCAGGCAGAATTGTTAAGTGAAATCCTTGAAGATATCAGTAATATCACAAACCGGATAAATGCTGCAAAGAGCTATGCCGGCAGGACCAACTCCGCCTCTTGCGTCAAAACTGAAAAAATCAGCAATGTAAGCGACCATGAAACGGGCGAAATAGTCGTATCCGGTATTTCCGAAGATGTGGAAAATGTTCGGGTTGAGTCTGGAAGTTATGGTAAAAGAAACCTGGCTGTCATTGATTGGTCGGATCAACTTGATAATTTTGAAGCAGAAACTTCCGACAAGGTCAGGAAACATGCTTACGCCCGGAAAATCAGCGCACAGCTTGCCACCGCTGTATTGGATTCGGATGAAGATATCCGCGCACATAATGATTTTGTGACTTATCTAAACGGCTTGCTTGAAGATGAAGGACT